>DATNQC010000186.1:0-4196 GCA_036702885.1 Oculatellaceae cyanobacterium
GCGGAAAATCGATCAAATCCCGTAACGAATGGTCATACCGCTCCGGGAAATAATATTCCGGGGACACCCCATTCGGCTGATACAACGCCTTGGGGGCATGCAGGGGATATTGCTTCTGCGCCCAGTCCCGATCCTCCGTGGAAGTGAACAACGCGCCGTCCTGCGTTAAAAACGATTGCCGGTTCGCCCAAAGCACCGCGTTGTAATAGGCTTTGTACCGTTTGGAGAGTTTGCCGTTTCCGTTTTTTTCATCGGCGAGCAACTGCGGCCAGAAGCAGGCTTCATACCCATGATGCCAGGAGACGATTCGGGTTTTTCGTGGCAGCAGCCATTTGCGATATGTGGACAGCATCCACCCGCTGGCGGAAGCCACCACCACCACGTCGTAGCTATTTTGTCGGCACTTTCTGGCCAGCGTTGGCGTCGCCCGCACGCCCCACTCCAGCAAGGCCACCGATTTTATCCACAGGGGCGGCATTTCTTCTTCCAGAAAGTAATGCACCACATGCCCCCGGCGGCGCATTTCCTCGCCGATAAACCGAAAAACCCGCGCCATGTCCATCTGGCGTCCATCCACCACCGGTGCCGCAAACAAAACCTTCATTTCTGAAAATCCCTTGGATGAAAATGCTGCGGCCTGAATGTCACGGGATGCGCTCCGAGGCAGCTTTCCGCCATACCCCTGGCTTCAGCATGGGGCAGTGACCTGCCAAAAGCACTCCCGTAATCGGACATAACGGCTCCCGCTCAAAGGCATCAAGAACTGAGATAGTTTTTGAGGCTTTTGATATTGCGGTTGTTCCGGCACATTTTGCGCAGTTTGTTCAGGGCGCGGGTTTCAATCTGACGCACCCGCTCCCGGGAGACGCCAAAGAGCTGCCCGATTTCCTCCAACGTGCGCTTGTTGCCATCATTAAGGCCGAAGCGAAGTTTCAGCACATCCCGCTCACGCGGACGCAGGCTATCCAGGATCTTTTCCAGCTCCTCGGTCAGGTTTTCCTGGGAAACGCGCGTATCCGGGGATTCCATGTTTTCATCCACCAGGAAGTCACCGATCTTGGACGTTTCATCCTTGGTATGCAGCGGCGTTTCCAAACTGATGGTGGATTGAGTCGCCTTCAGCACCAGACGCAACTTGGAGAGAGAAATCCCCATGCGGCTCGCTAGTTCTTCTTTGGTCGGCGTGCGGCCCAGTTCATGGGTCATATCGCGCGTAACCTTTTTCAGGCGACCAATGGTTTCAATCATATGCACTGGCAGCCGGATGGTACGGGATTTATCCGCAATGCCGCGCGTGATGGATTGCTGAATCCACCAGGTGGCATAGGTGGAAAATTTGAATCCGCGCTTGTAGTCAAATTTTTCAGCCGCCCGAATCAGGCCCAGGTTCCCTTCCTGAATCAGATCCAGGAAAGACAGACCGCGACCAATATATTTTTTCGCAATGCTGACCACCAAACGCAGATTGGCTTTGACCAGTTGCGCCTTGGCCGCTTCATCGCCTTCCGCAATGCGCTTGGCCAGCTCGACTTCTTCTTCCGAAGTCAACAGTTTCACTTTCCCGATCTGTTGCAGGTAAATCTTGACCGAATCATCCGCGGAGCCTCGTTCCAACTGGCTGGAATCACGCTCCTCGTCGCCGTCCTCCTCGTCCTCCTCAAAGAAGTCCACCCGCTCCTGGGCATCGTTAAATACGGCCTCGTTTTCGTCATTCAACTCGATGAACTCGTCATCGGCCATCGCTTGTCGATGTCTGTTCAAGGTTCCATTCCCTTTTCTCACGGGTAAAGCAGATTGTTCGGCATGCGGCTTTCTATGGCGCGTAATGCTCATGCGATCCTCTGTTTTTCGTTATTACTCACACTCACCTAGGTCTGCCCCGGAAACATTTCCATCGTAGGCATTATCCGTCACAAACCGCGCTGCCCTTGCCTCGCGGTTTCCCGACATCAAGACATCCTCAGTCGATTTTCCGGCCCACCGTCTCTGCGAATCTACAACTAGAAAAATTATATCAGTGCAGTTTGCCCCCCAGGCCGAATACCCTCCATTAGGAGGAGTCAGACGCTTGACAGGGTGCGCTTGTTCCCGGCTGAGCTTAAAATGGCTGAGTATTGGCTTATCGTCTCATTTTTCTATCCAAGATGCCCCCTTCTTTCAGATCTTGTCGCTTTTTCAGGCGATGCTTTTCGCCCGGTCGCCATCCGGTTTACTGTTGAAGCATTCGATTGATGGTCGCAAGGTTCTCCCGCGCAATTTCCAGGTTATCTCTGGAACCTTGCGGGGGATTGGGCAATGCCATGATTTCCGCATAGAGTCGGCTGGCTTCCTCCATGTTGCGTCTGGCGGCCTGCAAATTTCCCTGTTTCCACAGCTTATTGCCTTCGTTAATAAGCAGCGCGCCCAGATTAAACTTGGCTTCCGGCAACTGTCGATTGATGCCGATGGCTTGCCGGTAGAGCGTGATGGCTTCCGCCGATCGATTTCCCGTCTGGGCTTTGAGCCCCTGGTCATACAGGTCATAGTACTTTTTCGCCATGGCAGTGCTCATGCCGGCATTGTTCTGTACATCCGCTTCCAGCTGATACAACAGGCGCATGGTGTTGATATCCCGCTGACTTGGAAGATTCGACTGGCGGGTTTTAGAGAAATACATAATGTCCGACGGATAAGGGCTGTGTCCCTGAATCCCCAAGGCATGCCCCAGTTCATGAACCGCAATGGCTTTCAGCTCCTCCAGCGGAATGGGCTGTTTGCCATCCGGGTAATACACGGCCAGATAAATATCCGAGCGCACAATGGTATTGTTCACCACCTGGAGCGGGCTGACGCCAAGCAAATTGTCTTCAAAATTCCGCTTCCACTTGACGATGATGTCGGCATTCAACTCGTTATACGTCTGCGCAAAGGACACTTTAGAGTTCATGGCGCTTTGCCAGGTCCGCATGGCATGGAGGACCGCCTGCTTCAGTCCCGCATTCCAGCCCGGAACATTCCGGCCGTCGGCAATATAAACGCGCAGCGGCATGCGATCCAGGGAAAAGTGCACAACTTTTCCGCCATGGATAACGTTGGGCAGGTAATTTTCCTTACTCTGCCGGGACAGGGCCGCCGTCATGATTTGCGCCGCCCGGCCGCTATTGCTGGTTTGAATGATCTGCTGCTTGGTGAGGTAATTAATGTTATTTCGCGCCTTCGCGGCCAATGGATGTTCCGGCGGGAGCAGCTGTATCGCCAGTTCAAAGGCTTGGCGGGCTTGATCATATTGCTGCAAGTGCGTGTGGGCCATGCCCAAATAGAACACGGCGTTAGGGTTTTGGCTGCTTTTGAGCGCTGAAGTCAATAATTGCGCCGCACGGGCATAGCTCCCCGCCTTATAGGCAGCCACCCCGTCACTATAAGCGTCAGCGAAGCCCCACCCCGGCAAGCCAAAGGCCAAGGCCATCGCCAGCCATAAAGCCATAGCCAATCGAATGCACATACCCCTGTATCGTTTTTGACGACGCTAAAATTCAACCTTTGGGAGTAATGTAAAGCCAAAATTTACAATAAAACCGCCCCTTCGGTTTCAATGGATATATGAGTGGCATATATCGAATGAAAGGCTTTTTAGTTTTCACGCCATTCTCCGAAAAGAAATACAGACGTCTCTACAAACTAGCCATGTCTTCATACCAAGCTCAGGAAATTCCCCACTCCAGTCGCTGCTGCCCTTTTGGATTCACATTGGCGGAAATGCTGATTGCCGTTTCCGTACTGGGGGTAATCGCCACTTTCACCATTCCCAAAGTTTTACAGGCTCAAACGGATGCAAAATACGCAGCCATCGGCAAAGAAACCTTTTCCATGATTGCAGAGGCCTATGCAAGGTATCAGCAGCAACATGCCATTTCCAGCGCAACCGGCCCCAAGGATCTGATGCCTTACATGAACTACGTCCGCGTTGATACCACCAGCACCATCGATCATCTACCCGGCTATGCGTCCCTTTCCTGCAACAGTCAGGGCCGACACTGCCTGCAATTGCATAACGGGGCCATTTTACGCATTACGGAATTCAACCACTTCTGCTCGACGGATAGCGATCAATACATCTTTTTTGTCCTGGATCCGGACGGCAAGTACAGCGGCAGTCTCGATGGCCCCGGCAAGGCGCTACAGATTCAGCTTTACACAAACGGTAGAATGAATACGAT
>DATNQC010000187.1:0-3060 GCA_036702885.1 Oculatellaceae cyanobacterium
GTATGGAGGAGTTGGAGCGTCGCCTTCGGGGCCGGGGTACGGATAACGAGGCGGATATTGTGAACCGGCTGGCCATTTCCCGCCAGGAACTGGCCTTGCAGGACAAGTTTGATCACGTATTGGTCAATGAGGATTTGGAAGCCTGCTTTGCCCAATTAAAGGCTTTGGTGCTTGCTCAATACTAGTTAGTTAGCCGCAATTTTTGTTGTGTCCCGTTTTAATTGAGCTATCCCCCTTTTGTAAACAGGAAGGTCCCGTTCAATGCAACTAATGGCTTATCCCTACAGTAATTATTTTAATCGTACTCCTGTTTTTAGTTCCAGAATTCCGTCGAGAACTCCTCAAATGCAGTCCCCAAAATTTGGCATGGTGGATCCTGATCTCATGTTGGGCGGAATGACGGGGTTCATGATGCTTGCTTTACTGGCAACACCAGGCGTACAGATTTGGTTGCAAAGAAGAGCAGACAAGAAAGAAAAAGAACAAGTCTTTAAGCTGATAAAGCCAGATAACTTACGAAGCGCCAGTTTTGAGGATATTATCGGACATGAACGCATCAAGAAAAATCTGAAAGGCTGGGCGAGACGAATTGAACAGGGGCTGCAGGAGCCCCACAGCGTGTTGCTCACTGGAGAGCCGGGTACTGGTAAAAGTATGCTGGTAAGAGCTTTTGCAAATCGTATTTCAAGGGAAACATCGCTTTTACAGGTCAATTGTGAAGCACTGCTGGAAAAACCGGAGACCATTGTATGGCTGGAGCGAGACTTGAAAAAGCTGCAAAAGAAAAAGAAGCCACTGGTTCTCCTAATGGATGATATTGGTATTTTGGGTGACAGGACTCAAGCTGTAAGTCCGGCGCAGCAGAGTATGATTACGCGCGTCTTGAAGCTGATGGATGGGCTTGGGGCACGGGTCGCAGTGATAGGGACTGCCAATAATCCGGCATTAATGGACCGTGCTATTCGAAACCGCTTTCCCGAAGTGCATCGGGTGCCAGGTCCCACTTTGGAAGAACGTGTCCAACAATTGACCAAGTTTCTGAAAGACCTGAATCTGATTCCGGATGAATCGGTAAATCTCCAGGAGGCTGCCAGCTTGACGGATGGACTAACAGGTCGTCGCATTCAGTTTTTAGCGCAAAATCTGAGAAATGCCATCGCCAATGATGAAGGCGATCTGGATAAAAAAGGCGTTAAAACAATCCAAAAATCTCTAGAGCCTAAGACATTCAATCAGCAACAGCTTCTGGAAGCCATTGAAGACACCATCGACCCGACCGAACAAGAACGCCATCCGTATAAGTGACTTGAAGCATTACGAGCAATATAGGACCAAGTTCATTTTTAGCGTGGATGGCAATTCATGGCGGGCGAGGTTTTGCCGGAAAACAGCAGAATCGGCGACTTGAGTTTGAAGCCTTTGTCATCCACTGGAATCCAGTAGTCCTTGACAAGCACTTCCGTAATGCCGGTTCGCTGGAAGCCGAGCGCTTCCAGCGCTTCCAGGCCATGCTTGTGGAATTCATAGCACTCGATGAAAATTCTGGCGTTGCTGGTAATCAGCAAAATCTGCTGTGCAGCAAAGGAAAGGGCGCTTTGGTACATGGATTCCCAACCGGGGTTGACGGCGATATCTACGTAAAAGTCCTTGTAATCCTCTGTGGAAAGGGCAACGCTGGCAATCAGACAGTCGCGCGCCACGTCTTCAATGACCCAGCGTTTGAAGAATAGACCTTTTAGTTTCTCTCCTGCACGTTTGAAAAAAGGTCTATTAAAGTCACGCCAGTGTTTATCTAGAGAAACACGCGCCTCCACCGGGAAACCACTGTTATACAGTTCGCAAAGTGCGTTACGATCCGAATTATGGCTTTCCCGGAGTCCTTCGAGAGAGTTGCGATCCGTTTTTAGCTGGGCTGGGGCGGTGTGCATAAAGGCGTGTTTCCTGCCACAGCGCCGAAAACCGCAGGATTTCAGAAGCGCAAGTCCCGTATTGTAGTATTGATCGACAAAGGCAAGGAATGTCTGGACGCCATCCCCGCCAAAACGGTTGATAACGTAGTTCACCAGTTGCGTTCCCACGTCATACGAGCAGGATTCCGGGTCCATAATCAGATGATCAATCCGCCACCGCCGAGGATGGCCTCCGTCCCGACTTAGCCAGATGAGGCCCAGGACTTTGTCTCGTGAGGCGGCCACAAAAATGGCCGGCAGAAACTGCCACTCCATCGGCAAAAGTTGGCTTAGCCGGTGCAGCGGAATATATAATTGCTGCATCTTGTGCAGCACCGAATGCTCGGACTCTCTATCGGTATATCGATTGAGGAGTGATAGAACCTGGCGGACATCGCCGGGCTTCAGCGCCCTGATTTTAATCATTGTGTTATGATGCTCACTAGCATATTCCCATTATAACTGTCGTTTGACTGCGCAGCTTTGCGCAACCTGGAAAGATCCCCCGGACTATGGCCACCAAAGATGCAACCAGCAAGAAAAAGAACCCCGTGGTGGTCAACAACAAAAAGGCCTTCCACGAGTATTCTGTTCTGGAAACTTACAAAGCCGGCATTGTGTTGACCGGTACGGAGATTAAATCGATCCGGAACGGCAAGGTTTCCATGAGTGATAGCCATGCCCGGATTGAGAAGGGTGAGGTTTTTCTCTATGGCCTGCAAATCAGCCCGTATGAGCAGGGAACCCACTATAATCATCAGCCGGACCGGGTTCGTAAGTTGCTGCTGACCCGCCAGGAAATCAAGAAGCTGATTGGGAAGGTCAAAGAGTCCGGGCTGACCTTGATTCCTCTGCGGCTCTATTTTGATCGCTGCTGGGTCAAGATTGATTTGGGGCTATGCAAGGGCAAGAAGATGCATGATAAGCGGGATGCCATTGCCAAGCGCGATGTTAAGCGGGAAATGGACCGCGCTATGAAGGCAAGAAGCCGCTAAGGCTTCACGCTCCTCCGCCTGGTGGAATGATCCGCGCGGATGCCGGGGAAAGGAGTAAAATAGAAAAAGACGGCCGGGAAAGACGGTCAGGATTGTTGCGTACCGTATGCTTCCGC
>DATNQC010000203.1:0-4607 GCA_036702885.1 Oculatellaceae cyanobacterium
CCGCTTGCCAGGCTGTAAAGCCAAGCAGCGCCAAAAACGCAAGGCTCATAACCGCAACCTGAACGATATCCGTCACAACGACTGTATAGTATCCACCCCACATGGCGTAACTGACCACGGCCAGGGTGACCAGAATCGTCGCCGGGGTGATGTCCATCCCGAAAACACTTTGCAGCACCTTGCCCGCGGCCACCATTTGAGAGCCAATCAGAACAGTCCCCGCAGCCAAAATAATAATGGACAGCAAAAGCCGTCCAGCCCTGCCGTAATGAGCTTCCACCGCCTCCGGCTGGGAGAGATAGGGCTGCCGGGCGACGGGCTTTGCCATAAACAGCGTAATCACCACAAAAGACAAGAGCGACGGAAGCACCAACATCCACGCACCGCTCAGCCCTTGATCATGAAAGGCGTTAATGGAGCCCATCGTGGACGCCGCACCGAACCAGGCCGCAGCAAAAGAAATCGCTACGGGCAAAGAGCCCAGACTCCGGCCCGCCAGAAAGAAATCCTTCAGGTCTTTGGCCTTACGAGCAAAAAGCCAGGCTGTCAGCAGGATAATCGCAAAATACAAAAGCAGAAAAACGATGGACGTCATAATGGCTTTAAACCCACCTTCCAGTCAGCATTGCCAGGATGGTTCAGGATGCCTGAAAGTAAAAAGGAATATTCAGGCGCAGCAAACAGTTTTTAAAGTCTTCCGGCAAGTTCCGGGCGCATTCTTCATCGGTTGCATATAGGGGCAATTTACCAATCAATCGGACCTGACCACGCGAAATAGCCTCCTCTAACGGCTCGGGGAGCGCTTCATTCCCATGGCGATTCAAAATCACCGCCGGAGTTTCCGTTGCTTCCTCCGGCATCTGCCAGGTCTGAGCCTGTTCCGGCGTCAGCACAATCACCGGCTGCAACACCGCTTCAGGCAATATACGGTGCAACACGGGATGAAAACCATCCACCACCACATAAGCATATGCCTGGACAAGCCGCGGCAAGCCGTACCGAAGCAATGCTTCAGAATCAGCCCCCAGCGTATGCGGCAGAGCGCCCACCGTCAGTAGTTCTCCCTCACCACCGATTGGCACAGTCAAATCATGGAAGGCCCAATCCACCGCTTCCCGGTTATCGGATGAAATTTGAGACAGGGCTTCCGCCAGCGTTCGGGGAGGTGTAACGGCTAACAGATTGGTCAACGCGAGATCTGGCGAAGCATCTATATACAGAACGCCACTGGCAGATAGTTCATCCCCCAGAGCCATGGCCAATGCCGTTTTGCCAGCGCCCGTTTCTCCAACAAACTCAATAATTGCCTGTACGGCTTGCGCTTTTTTCTGGCTCGCCACGTTATACGCCCTGCTTCTTCAACGCTTCCCGAAGTGCTTTTTCCAGGGTTTCCACTTTATTTTCCAGCGCTTTCACCCGGCCGGCAGCCTCTTCATGAGAAACATCCTTCCGTTCCAACTCCCGGCTGGTCCGTTGATAGCGTTGCTTCAGAACCAAAAATTGACACCAAGCGCCAAACCCAATCGCAATCGAAGCAATCAAGCCTTCCACTAAAAGCAATGCCCCCAGAGGCATGAGCGTTTGACTCCCGCCCGGCCATTGAACAGTCACAGAGGACGGCCAGTTCTGCACGGCCAGCACCACCGCCAGTGCGAGAAAAATCACCGAAAGCAGATTGAGTACAATTCGCTGCAATTTCATGAATGGCACCTCGGAACCATCGACCGACGTCATTCTGGATCAAACGAGAGAGGGTTTCAATTCGCCACCTCCGCGTTATGCATGCGCCGCCATCATGTCAACGCTTTCAGATGTTCCCAGATTTGCGTCAGTTCAGGGTCTTGCGGAATCTCAAAGGTCAAACGCTCCCGTGTGTCCGGATGAATAAAGCTTAACCGAAACGCCTGCAACATCTGTCCACGGATTTTGAGTTTCAACGTCCTTTCCAAACCACTACCGTACAGCGAATCACCCAGTAGCGGATGACCAATCGCACTCATGTGAACCCGGATTTGGTGAGTGCGCCCGGTTTTCAGACTGAGCTCCACCAGGGCGAACTTGTCGCCCAGCCGCTCCAGAACGCGCCAGTGAGTCACGGAAGGACGCCCATCCGGAAGAATCGCCATTTTGTCTCGATTTTTTGGGTTTCTGCCAATCGGGGCATCCACCGTACCTGTATCCTGCGCAAAGCGGCCCTGCACAATCGCCCGGTAGTCGCGGCGAGCAGTTTTATCCTTTAACTGCGCCGATAAAAACAAATGCGCCACATCGTTTTTGGCCACCATCAAAAGTCCAGAAGTGTCCCGATCCAGCCGATGCACGATACCTGGTCGAATTTCCCCGTTAATGCCAGATAAACTATTGCCGCAATGCGCAAGCAGCGCATTCACCAGCGTGCCGGTCCGCTCCCGCCCGGTCGGATGGGTCAGCATGCCCCTGGATTTGTTCACCACCAATAAAAACGAATCTTCGTATATGACATCCAACGGAATGTCTTCAGCGTCCAATGCAATCGGCTTGGCTTCCGGAATGGTCACCTCCAGCGCATCCCCTTCCTTGAGGCGCAGCGAAGATTTCTGGACCACTCGCCCGTTCACCGTCACATAACCGGCTTCAATCAAGCCCTGAACACGCTCCCTGGAAATCTGCCATTCTTCCAACTCTGAAGCCAGCAGCTTATCCAGCCGTTCGCCCTGCTCTTCTTCTCCCACCAGAATCTTATGCGGGTTCATCAGGCTTTACGTTTTGGGGTCTTCCAACAGACAATTTCGGTTGCGGCGCGTTATCAGGCTGGGGCTTCATCGCAGGAGTCTCCGGATACGGTTTGAGGTGAACATACATCAAAATGAGAACCCCAATGAAAATAAACATATCCGCCACGTTAAAAATCGGATAATGGATGACCGTGACATCCAAAAAGTCCGTCACCTTGCCCCATAAAAAGCGATCGGTCAGATTGCCCAACGCTCCACCCAGAATCAGGGAAAATGCCGCCACTTCTCCAGGAAGGAAGCGACTTCTCCCCAGGCCATACAGCAATAACAGGCCAAAAATCAGGGAAGTAATCAGCGTCAGCAACTGTGGCTGCTGATTCAGCATGCTGAACGCCGCACCCGTATTATAGGCAATCGTCAACTGGAAGACTTTGGGAATGATGACGAACGGCTGATGAGGAGTCAACAGCGTCCGTGCCAGCCACTTGGTCACCTGATCGAGCAGGGCGAAAACCAGCATCCAAGTGCTCAGGGTCCATCGTGCGGGCAGGGTGTTCATGAAGCAATACAACTCAACCTAGTCCTGAGGAACGCCCTGTGTGCCGCTGTCAGGGGTGTCATCCTCTTCATCCTCGGAATTTTCAGCGGCATTCAGCCTGATTTTACCATCAGCCGAAGACCGAATCACATGCTCTCCGGGCTTCACATCTTTATAGGTGCTTTTCGGGACCACATTCACCCGTTTGACGATCGTCATGATGCCTTTAAGCTGAATGGTCGGCCGCTCCTGCTCATCCTGACCGATTTCCGTAAAGCCGACGGTTGCCGTCACCACCTCGTTATTGTTGGTGGTGTTGGCATTGAAAATGCGTTCCAACTCGGTCTTATCCGTTGAGAGCGTCCGGAATTTATCCTTGCCCATCCGCTGCGGATACACCAGAGGCTCTTGTGAAAGGGTGGCAAAGGCAATGTTTCCAGCCGGAATCCCCACGCGCACCTTGGCGGTGTATGCCTCCCCAGCAAAAACCTGCTCCGGAGCATCGACATCCAGGGAAATATTATCAAACGGGCCATAGGTTATGGTGGCCTTTTCATACAGGGTATAGTCGCTTGCGATTTCCCAGGTTTTGCCAATCCGATGCAGGTAGAGCAACCCTTTGGATCGGCTTTTCATTGTGCCAGGCTTATCGCTGACCACGGGGTCCACCTTGGCAGTCGCAGTCGCGCTATCCAGACTTTCAACAGTAGCCCAATTCCCGCTCACCCGAACTTCCAGAATCTGACTGGAGTAGCGGATATCCGGAAACATACGCCAGGTATCCTGAATCAACCCGCGAACTTCCTTTAAGGACAGACCATCGCCACTCATAAAGTTCGGGGAATAGTGCTTCAAGACCGCTTCAATATCGTGCCGGTTGGAAGCATCCATGAGATCCTGAAGTGATGCCTTGATAGCGGCAATATCCTGCAAGTCCGCCTTCGTCGCAGCGGAGGAGGCAGGTTTGGCCTCCGTGTTCTTGGTTGCGGCAGTTGCCATTCCAATGGTGCCGCCGGACAGAAGCAACGCGGTCACTGCCAAAAGAAAACAGAATTTTTTCATCGTATTCGGCATCATCACCAACCCGGCACAAACAACACAGCCTTCCTATTGTACCGGAACCTATTTCAACAGGCTATTACCTTGCGCACACAAAACAGTGTCGCCGCGCCGGAAACGCTCCGTTTACAACGAGCCATCCGCACGTGACCGGAAACAGGCAAACTTTTGCGCCAATAGCAGTGAAACCTCAGCGTAAAAAGTCAATCAGACTGGTCTGCATGATTCTTGCCGACACACTCAGGGAAGCCTGAAGAACATTCTGCTGATAGTTCAGGTTAGCAATCGTTTCCGGC
>DATNQC010000205.1:0-4938 GCA_036702885.1 Oculatellaceae cyanobacterium
AGCTATTATGCATCGGCCGACGATTTTATAACACTTAGTAAACTTGTCGGTGATTTGGGAGGATTTACAACTCAAGCCTACATAAAAAACTATGGAGGTAAACCACACATAATTTTGAAGGGATATCCAGGCCTGAGGAAGATACTTACAGGCACAAAGTACGGTATTAAACATCCCAAGGTAATCACAATGGGGCTTGGCAGAGCAGGAGCCATTAACGCTGCAAGATCCGGGGGTATTCTGTCTGTCGTTTTAATGTCCGGTTATCGGGTAGTCGATTATTTTCTGACCGACCAAGCCACGCTTAGTCGGTTAATTGGCTCTCTCGCGACTGACGTGGTAAAGATAGGCATAGCAACTGGCGCGTCAATAGCAGCTGCTTCTGGGGTTGTTGCGCTGGGGTTCACTGTAGCAATAGGACCAATCGCGGCGGTTGTTTTGGTAGGAATTGGAGTTTCTATGGCTTTGGGCTTTTTAGACGAACACTATGGTATCACTGATCGGGTTATAGCCGGTTTAGATGATATTAGCGAGGGTATAAATAACAGGATTGAAAGAGTTAAAGAAGACTTTTACAAAAAGGCTGGTGATTTGGCAGACTCGGTGTTCGATTATGCCGTTGACTCGGCTAGAGCTATCTTAATAAATACAGCAAAACATGCCCTAGATAGTTTTCTTTCCGGAAGGCCGAGGCTTCGATAATGAACGAAGAGCAACAGTCTTCACTACTAGTGCGAATTTTAAGTGTAGCTTTTTTTTTAACGCTGACTTTTGGTGCATTTACTTGGTTTTTTATTAGCACCACAGGACTCATATTCCAGCTTCGTATCGAAAGCCAAGTTGTTGGGTTTGATAAAGGATCTATGTATATGCTTGGCTGTGGGATTGGTCTTCTCTTGTTGACGATTGGGGGCGTGATGCAAGGGATATTTGGATTAGAGTTGACGCCAAAAAAGCAGTCTTTGTTTACGCGCGGCATAGTGGTCAGCCTAGCACTAATGGTCGTCTTTCCTCAACTAACTCATTACGTAGTCAATAAATATGCACAAAAACAACATTACAGTATCTGTAACGATGCCTCTTACCGCTGGTTTCTGTACAGTAAACTCTATTACACGAAAAGCAAAATAGCCTGTGATGAGTTAATTAAGCACGGTAGTACGGTAGCACGGTAGGCTGGGCTGCTAAACCCAGCATTTTGAAGCCGCTTAAGTAGAATATGCACCGCCTGCCTTTTAGGCATAGGTATCTACACAAGTTAGGCACATGCATAAAATAACGCCTTCAAGAGTCCGGATGATTTTTCGGCGTAGGTGCGGATTTATCCGCACAGTTCGAATACCTTCTGGGTACAAGCGAATTCGCCCTTACCATGCGCTGATTTATTCCCTGCTCATTACGCAATCTTCAAAAATGCCGTAATATCTGGTCATGAATATAAAAAACATTATCAAACATCGACCCTCGCTTGGCAAAACGTTACCAACAGTTAGTGGCTGAGCATTTGAATGCGACGGACACCTTGAGTGCCGGCTTGCGGGCATTAACCGATACCAACACGAGTTTTGCCAGTACTCAGGCCGCCTGGCGGTTTTATAAAAACGACAAGGTCAGCCTAACCAAACTGCACGAGCCTTTATTACTCGCGGCCCACAAAGGCATTGCCATGCAGTGCGCCCGCTATGCACTCTGTGTCCATGATTGGTCGCGGCTGAATTACCGGAAGCACACCAGTAAGCGCGATACCTATCCGATCACGCATGAAAGGGATGTGGGGTATGATTTACAAAGCAGCCTGATTCTCAGTGATCAAACAGGACAACCCATCGCTCCGGTAGCCCAAAGGCTGGTGACCGCAGACGGCAGTTACGCCACCTATCAGGCAGAGGCGTTACGCGAAGTCGTCGCCAGCCATTTGGACGAAGTGACGCACTGCATGGGTCAACTGGCGCAGCAGGACTTTGCCAAGCCCTTGGTTCATATCATTGATCGGGAGGCCGACTCGGTGGCGCACATGCGCCAATGGGAAGCCAACCAATATCACTGGTTAATTCGTGCTAAAAAGACATCTCGCGTTGAATTTCAAGGCCAGTCCATAGCTTGCGGGCAAGTCGCTGAAGCCTTGTCTTTTAAGAAGATACGGCCGGTCAATTACCATGGGAAAAGCCAGTGGCAATGGATCGCAGAAACGCCGATCCGGTTAACGCGCGAGGCCAAACCGAGCCAGAAGAAGCGGAAACAACCCTCGGTTCCAGGCGCTCCCATAGTGGCCCGATTGATCGTGAGCCGCATTTTATCGGACGCTGGTGAACTGCTCGCCGAATGGCTGCTGATAACCAATGTTATCGCGGTAGAAGCCAGCGAGGTAGCGCTTTGGTATTACTGGCGCTGGCAAATTGAAAGTTTTTTTAAGTTGCTTAAAAAAGCCGGACACGATCTGGAATCCTGGCAGCAGGAAACCGGTCTGGCTGTTGCCAAACGATTGCTCGTCGTGAGCATGGCTTGTGTGGTGGTTTGGGAAATAGCGGCTGCCAAAGGCGAAAAAGCACAAGCCTTACGTACATTTTTAATCAAGTTGAGCGGTAGGCAAATGAAATGGGGATCATCATTTACCCATCCCGCGCTATTGGCTGGATTATGGGTGTTTCTTTCCCTACAGGAGGTGCTGGAGAGCTATTCTCCAGAAGAACTTGCTGCATTGCGAGAAACAGCCTGGGATTTCCTTGGGTAACTTGTGTAGATACCTATGAACATATGCGTACTCTTCCGCCTATCGATCTAAGTAAAGTCAGAAAAGAACGTCTGTTCGTTTTCGATTACGACAACGGTTTGTGGACGATCAATGGCAAGTTGATGGACCCCAACAGGCCTGATGCCCTGATTGAACAGGACAGCGCCGAAATCTGGACTTTCAGGAACGCCGGCAACACCTGGATGCATCCTCTTCACAGCCACTTCGAAGAGTTCCAGATACTGGAAATCAACGGCAAGCCAGTGGATCGTGATGACGTTCGGCATGCGAGAAAGGACGTGGTCATGCTCGGGCCGAATGAGGAAGTGAAATTTTACTCGCGCTGGCGGGATTTTCTCGGCAAGCACGTTATGCACTGCCACAACGTCGTGCATGAAGATCATGCGATGATGATTCGGTGGGACATAGTACCTCCGGGCGAAGGTGATTAATTGAGCCTGTTTGCATTCACTGAATTTGATTCACACGAGGTCTATATGAATAACAAAAAAGCCCAGAAAGTTTCCACTCATTCCATGTCCAAAATGGAACTTAGAGATCTGTTGTTAAAAGCTCTCTTGCCGCCGCCGACTCAGGGCCGCGGCCGCGATCAGTTTCCTGACGTTGCAGTGATTTCGCACACCGGCGAAGCTTATCGTTTTTACAGCGATTTAATACGCGACAAGGTTGTATTGGTGCAATTCATGTCCATCGACAGCCAAAAGCAATTTCCATCGCTCGAACACTTCTCGCAGATAGCGCACCGTTTGGGCGATAAACTGGGAAAAGAGTTCAGCCTTTATTCAATTACCACCGATCCTGAAAGAGATACTGCGGAAAGGCTTGCCGCTTACGCCGAAGAGCAGCGTATACCGGCCGGCTGGCATCTGCTTCGCTCCTCGGAAGATGATGCCAAGGCGATTAGCGGCCGATTTGCCAAACATTTATCCAGGCACCATCACCATGAGGGCATCAACATGCGCATGGTGCACTATGGAAATGGCAGCGTAGGCTTATGGGGCGCTTTTGCCGCTGACGCGGACCCGGACATGGCCGTTACGCGTCTGAGCTGGCTGCAGAATGGCAGTCCGACAGGCAGCGAAATAAAGCGCGCCGGCCCCGTGAATCTGAGCCAACAGAAAGACAAAAACAGCAACCGCGATGTTTGAATCATCTTCAGCTTCACAAGCTGCGGTACTTTTTAAGGAACGGAGTTCAACAATTATGTCAGAAAGAAAATTTAATTACAGCCGTCTGTTATTGGCCATGACGGTTTCCTTAGGCGGCATCGCTACAGCGAATGTCGCAGATTGTCTCATGCCTCAACCAAGACCGCCTGCAGCCCAGGAATCAGTGACGGAAATTGATGGAGTGACAACCACTACCATTATCACACCGGAAAATACTATTTTCCCAAGTCAGGATCCTTTTGCTGAACCACCGGGAAGCAACCATCTGCCTACCGTATACAAGAATGCTTGCGACAGCAATGGCGTTGAAGTGCCTAACACGCTGCCATCCACGCCAGAGCATCCCTATAACTTGCATGCCGACCCGGTTGTCTCTGTAATCGACAAAACATCGCCGACAGATGATTTGATCCTTGCCTTCAGGCAGATCAGGGAGGCGGGCGGCTCGAATGCGGCTGCGGTGCAGAAAGCTATCGACATATTGGAGGGGAATCCGATCCAGGGCAGAAATTACAGCGGCATGCCTTTGCTGCACTATAACGGCCCCAATAAAGTCAAGCACGTTCAGCCCATCTTTGAAGGCGGCGTCAAAGTTGGCGGTATTGTCGATGTTCATCAAGTCTGGTTCGACAGCCATATCGAATCCGACACCGCCATGATTGATCCCAGCGATGTATTGGATGTGCCCTGGACTATACGTTATACCGTCGATACGCTTAACCGCGGACATGATGACTTCGCGCCGATGGTCATGTACTTTGATGATCCGGCTCTGAGTCCACCGGGGATGCCGCCGATGCCCAATGTCATGATGGACCAGACGTTCTTTCCTATGGAAGATGGCACCAGAACTGTCTATGAAATCAAGATGGCGCCAGGGAAATATTATAACTTGAGTTATCACTGGGGCTGGCGCCGGCATCCGCCCAGAGTGCAAGTTTCTGATAATGCCAGAAAAATGCTGGCCGGAAAGACGCTGGTGCAATGGGAAACCTCGGTTTTCGGCGAGCATCCGAC
>DATNQC010000209.1:0-2199 GCA_036702885.1 Oculatellaceae cyanobacterium
GGCTACCACCGGGGCCTCAAGGGAAAAGAAATCCTGCTACCGGGTCGGATTCTGGCGATTGCGGACGTGTTCGACGCCATTACCTCCCGCCGCCATTACCGGAACCGGATGGCGTTTGATAAGGTGCTTTCCATTCTCAAACGGGATTCCGGCACGCATTTTGATCCCGACTGCGTGAACAGCTTTTTCAACCTGCCGCTGGCCAACATTTGCCGTGTCTTGCTGATGGATCAGAATGAACCGGTCGATGACAAGCAGTTATTCCTTCTGGAGCGGCTGGACAAGCAAGTGACGCTGCACGAATACCACCAATTCCTGGGGAAAGAGCTAAAAACCAAAGGCGAGGCCGATATTCACCGAATTTTCAGCACGCTCTATCACCAAAGCGCCACATTATATCAGGATTAGCGGAGTCATTTCCTCACACAATCTATATACGGACTGAAACCACTGACTGGCTACCACTGAAACCAGGTCGGATCCCAAATCGGATTGGCCAGATGAGTCCCGCCACTATTGGCCGTACCGGGCAAAAGATTTCCCTTGGTCGTCAGTCGACCGTTATAGTAAAGGAAAAAGTGGACCGCATAACCGTTTGAACCAGCCGGGCTTACTTGTCCATCGGGATCGACGTGGAACGAAATCGCATTTGTAGTGGCATTACCGCCAAAATGATTATTGTCCCGAAAATCAATAATTGCCCCGTTATGCAACCGAACGCATGGGTTCTGTATGCTACAGGTTTGCGTTCCCTGCCCCGGCGCGTTATCAATCACGGTTGAAGTATCAAACGCCACATAATTCATATACGGCGTCAGTTGAGAGGGAACCAGGGTGGTTGGCACCGTCCCATGTTCCTTCTGATAAGCAAGATAAGCCTCGGAAATCATTCCGGCAGCCTCTTTGGCAATGGCGTTAAACCGTCTATCCTGTTGAGTTTGTAGCACTTTTGGAATTGTAAACGTAGCAATCACGCCTAACAGCGATAAAGCTATTAATAGCTCAGCCAAGGTAAACGCGCTTTTTGAAGTTAGCGGCATTGCTGGAACACTCACATCCTACGGATTAGATTTTTCGACAGGGAACAATTCTTGCTGAAGTCTTCTTTATCATAGCCGCTCACTGGCAATCATTACAAGCCTGAGACTAAGTTTCAGCCACTCGCATCAGCAACTTTGCCAGCATTCTTTCGTCAACCCAATCTATTCCCAAGTGATGACGCTTTATTTAAAAAGCTTTCACCTCAATATGAATAAGGAAAGCTTCCTTCAACAGGGTAAAAGCACGATTGAATCAGGTCTTCCGCCACTTGGAGAATATTCTAGAACGCGATACTACTTGCCCTTGCCCTTTACAGCAGAACAATAAAACAGAAGCACCCCTCATCGGGATGCTTCTGTTTTATTGCGGGAAGCGTTTGATGGGGGCAGGGAGTACGTTGTTAGCCGGAGCATCCGGATTATCGTTATCCACTACATGCAGATGCCGCTTGAATTCCACGTAGAAACCGCAGTTTTTGACGAGAACATCCCCCTCCAAATGCGCCACGCCGGCGGCCAGGGCCTCTAACAACGGGCACATGACGCCCTTTACGAAGTATTCGCAGTTATAGCACTGGTCATCTTCTTCAATATGAATATGTCCGTCGTAATACATGACGTTTGATATCCCTTCAGGTGATGAAATGAGCGGTATGAACCAGGGGTTTAGGCCATTCCCTCAAGGTCAATGACCATTTTCTTTTGGGCTGCACACCTTTGTAAATTCACTTTAGTTCAAAAAGTATACTTACTATAATAGTATAGATCCTTCTGGGGGGTATTTAAAGTACTCCATGGACCAAAGTGTGGAAAGGTCGCGCTTACGCAATGGAAAAAGGGAGGTTTCGGGAGTTTTTATTTTGAAAATCATAAAAACAAACATTTACATTTTTTAACAAACAGGTTAAACCGAGCATTGAACGGGCTGCAAAGCAAAGCGCCAAAGGGTTTAAAAGGAAAAGATACGGCTTTATTTCGGCAACTCCTTGGCAAACGGCTGAGGCAGGTGTTGAATGAAAGAAGCATTTGCATTGAGGGTTTACGAAAGTGGATATTCTAGACACCCATGTCCGGCCGACAGATCCTCTTTTCCAGGAAAATTACGCGGCAATGGCGGAACAAGTCGCCCTTTTAAAGGAGCGCATGGAACAGGTTCGGC
>DATNQC010000210.1:0-2872 GCA_036702885.1 Oculatellaceae cyanobacterium
ATCCAGTATGAAACTTTATTGTTCAGTATGACACTTTATTGTAAGTATGAAACTATATTGTCAACTTACAGTATTTATATGGCATGGCAGATAACCAATAATGTCAATTAGAGCAATATTAGATAACTAAAGTTTCGGAGTTCAAAAAATACGGCAACATATTGATAAATAAATGATAAAGCGCCCTACAGGAGTATAATTACGGTTAGTTGAAGACCCCATCAAACTCAAGTAGGACACTAAATGAATCGTGCCACAAAAATGACAGAACTACCAGCGCTCACCCTGGATTTTCTGAACGCAAAAGGGCTATTAATCGATAACGTCTTCGCCAGCCTCTGGCGAGAAATCGGCATGAAAACCCTGTTAAGCCGCGCCGGTTTTAACAAACGGTCGGGGACGCCGATGCATGAAGTCATCTATGGATTGATGCTCTGGATATGGCTGAAAAAAGAGTCCATTGGTATGTTTGCCCGGGAAGGCTTGCAGGGCGCCATGGGCAAGGATGTCTTCTATGACACGATCAACCGGGAAGAGCTGAATTGGCGAAGCCTTCATGGGCAGACCGCAGCCAAGACAGTCCAGGCCTTTAAAGCGCCCGGCAAAAAAGCCTTCGTGGTCGATGACACCGTTGCGGAACGGTTTGGCAAAAAGATGCCGGGGCTATCGAGTCATTTCGACCATACCAGCGGGCGGCACCTAATGGGGCAACAAGTGCTGACACTGGGTTTAAGTTGCGATGAGGGCTTTGTACCGTTGGACAGTGAATTGTTTATTAGCCGGACGAAAGCAATCGAGTTGCATGAGCCGTTCAAAGACGGCCGCAGTGTAGCCGCCAAACGCTATAAGACGGCACAGCAATGCACGAAGCCCGAGATGGTGAAGTCCATGGTTAATCGCGCTTTAAACGCCGGCATAGTGGCAGACTACCTACTCGCGGATGCTTGGTTTGGCACCAAGGCGATGATACGGCTAAGCCAGGAAACGGCATTGGTTCCGGTGCTCAGAATGAAGAAAAACAAAATGAAATACCGGCTGAGCGAGAGTGTTCGCGGTAAGGCGGTAACTCAGGACTTGGATGTTCAAGCGCTTTACAAACGCTGTGTGCGCAAAGCATGGCAATCCCTTGCCGGTCAAAAGTACCAAGCTAAAGCTATCGATGTCGAACTTAACTTGGCTGAGACTAAAGACCCTGAACAATGGATTAAAGTGCGGTTGCTGTTTGTGCGCGGCGTAGCCTGCGATACCCGGCAGACGGTTGGAAAACACGATTGGGCCGTATTCCTGACCACCGATACCGCATTGTCCGGGACTGAAATCCTTGAACTCTATTCGATGCGCTGGGCGATAGAGGTTTATTTCAAAGAAGCCAAACAACATCTGGGCTTTTTGAAAGAACAAAGCAACCACTATGCGGCGTATATTGCTTCCATCCATTTAACCGCTATCCGCTTTTGCCTGCTGGTGATCGCCAAACAGATACAAGGCGCCGAGAGTATTGCCGGAGTGCGGCAGACCCTGTGCGGCAATAGCACCGACATCAGTTTTGTAGGCAAACTGTGGCAGGTTTTCCGTGCAGTGATTACCGGCGCTTTGGATGGCTTAAAAGCGATAATGGGCGAGGATGCCGTTGCCAGGGTGATGGAAGCCATTGATGCCCACATAGAATGCTGGTTTTTGCAAGTCCTCCAACTTGACGCCAGGACGTTAAGGCTAGAGGCTTTGGAAATCAAGGACGAGCGACTGCTAGGCGGGTAAAAACGAACTCCGAAACTTTAGTTATGCTGATATCTTTGAAATTGGAACTCCCTGTATTAAATATAATGTAGAGCTTACGCATTGACACGCGACTGAAATTGTGGATTTACATGCGCCATGCTTGGCATAAAACCGGCGATAAACGAAGCAATGGCTTGATTAAACAAGTCTCTCTGTAGCCTGTAACAATTACTGATCAAATCCATAGCGCTCAATCTCTGTAACTGCACAAAGCCGCAAATCGCCGCGAACAGATGATTTTTTATCGCCTGGCGCCCACGCACTTGAAAATGCTCGATATTGCACACCTGCTTGATAGCGCGATGGTATTGCTCTATCTGCCAGTGTCGATCATGCTGTTCGGCAAAGGCGGAACGGTCAAACCGAGCCAGTTGTTCGGCATCGGGTAGCGACACCCCATAATGGCGCGGCTGGTCTTTCAGCCACGTCCGAAATAGTTTTACGCTCCCAAAATCACGCAACCACACCACTAAACCTTCTTCAGGAATATCCAGTTTCTGGACTTGGCGCCAAGCGCCTTTTTCCACCGAGACCAGGCGATTGCTTTCCAATGCAAAGAGAAATCCCATCTGATGGTTTTTTATCGTCTTGAGATTTCTCACGCAACTGTACCAGCTGTCGCCAGTGACAAAAGCCGGTTTAAGGCCCCAGGTCAAGACCTCGGCGAGCATGTCCTGAAAATAATCGTTTTTGGTTTTACCCTGGGTCTTGTCGTAAATGCGAAAGTTAACCGGCTGGTTCAGCCCTTGCGGATCCGTGTAATAGAGCGTGATGAGATTGATGCCCTTGACCACGCGGTGATGTTTGCCCGACCAATAATGACCAACAAACGCCATGTATTGACTATAAGGCTTATCCAAAACGCTATCATCGACGCTTAGGGTGCCGCCCGTTAAGTTTAAGGTAGCACTGGACTCAGTATATAAATCCTTAGGCGTGTAGGCTTCCCGGTACAAAAAACGGTTAACGCTATCGTGAGAAATATTCATGACTTCCGCCAATCGGCAGCAACTGGCTGCTTTCGGTTCGCTCAAAATAAACCCTATATACATGGGCAAGGTGCAATGCGCCGTCGACGGGCGACTTATGTTTC
>DATNQC010000078.1:0-1688 GCA_036702885.1 Oculatellaceae cyanobacterium
GCCCCTGGGTGCGGTTTTGATCAAGCTGGGCTACATTGATGAGGTCCAGCTGGGGAAAGGACTCGCCAAGTTACATGGCTTAAAATACATCGAAACCAGTTCCATAGAGCTGGATCCCGACGTCATGCGGCTGATTCCGGCGGATTTTATCAAGCGCCACATGGTGGTTCCCCTTAGTCTGGACAAGGAACACAAGCGGCTGGAAGTCATCATGGCTCGGCCGGACAACCTCCAGGTGCTGGATGAAATCGCGCTGATTACCGGATGTCGTCCCATTCCCAGGGTTTCAACGCACAAAGAACTGGTTACCCTGCTGGATAAGTACTACAGCTCGCGCGCATCCTCTGAAGATGCATTGGCCAAGCTGGAAGCCGACCTTGCCAAAGAAGACACCATTTACGGCGAATCCATTTCATCCGAACTGGAAGCCGAGATGGCCGCAGATGACGCGCCGGTCGTTCAGTTGGTCAATTCCATCCTGATTGAAGCCATTGAAGGCGACGCCTCCGACGTCCATATTGAGCCGCAAAAAGAACGCCTGCTGGTCCGTTTCCGCATCCACGGCATTTTGCGGGAAGTGAAATCCATTCCCAAGAAAATGGCAGCCGCCGTCACTTCCCGGATCAAAGTCGCAAGCGGCATGGATATTGCAGAGCGTCGACGTCCGCAGGATGGTCGGATGCGCCTGACCGTCGGCAGCCAGGAAATTGATATGCGGGTCAACTCGCTTGCCGTACAGTACGGGGAAAAAATCGTTATCCGTCTGTTGCGGCCCAACGCCACCTCCGGTGGTCTTGAAAAGCTGGGCCTCACACCTCACGAGGTCAAGCGAATTAATAAAATGATCCGCGCTCCCCACGGGATTATTCTGGTCACCGGGCCAACCGGTTCCGGTAAAACCACAACGCTTTATTCCTGCTTACGGGAAATCAACTCGCCAGAGCGGAATATCACCACCATTGAGGACCCAGTCGAATACCCACTTCCCGGGATTAACCAGACCCAGGTGTCCCACAAGGCCGGGCTGACGTTTGCCCTTTGTCTGCGAGCCATCCTACGTCAGGACCCTGACGTGGTCATGGTCGGTGAAATCCGGGATGAGGAAACACTGGAAGCTGCTATCCATGCAGCTTTAACTGGTCACTTGGTATTCAGCACGCTGCACACCAACAGCACGGCCAAAACTGTCACCCGTCTACTAGAGATGGGTGCGCCGCCTTACCTGGTCAGCTCCGCCGTCATTGGTATTCTAGCCCAACGTCTGGTACGCCGGATTTGTTCCAAGTGCAAGACGACCTATGAAGCCACACCTGAAGAACTCGCCATCCTTGGCATCAAAAATCCTGATAAACCGGTCATGCTGGCCAAAGGCGAAGGCTGCACCCGTTGCCAGGGCACCGGCTATGAAGGTCGAATCGGTTTATACGAAATTATGAACATGAACCGGGAAGTAGGCGAATTAATTGAAGCACGGGCTTCCACCTATCTCATCCAGGATGCCGCCATTAAAGACGGTATGTTGACACTCGCTATGGATGGGAAACGTAAGATTCTAGCTGGCCTCACCACGGTTGAGGAAGTCACTCGCGTACTGGGTCTGGATTTAGAGGAGTAACGCTATGGCAGTATTCGTATATACGGCCATTGACCCAAGCAACAACAAAACAATCGAAGGCAAGGTGGAGGCC
>DATNQC010000227.1:0-1646 GCA_036702885.1 Oculatellaceae cyanobacterium
AGCGTCACCCTGGTGCACAAGGGGAATATCATGAAGTTCACCGAAGGTGCTTTCCGCGACTGGGGCTATGAGCTGGCGCGCGAAGAATATGCAAACAAAGTCGTGACGGAAGCCGATCTATGGGATAAGTACAACGGCCAATTGCCGGCTGGAAAGATCCTGCTGAAGGATCGGATTGCCGATGCAATGTTCCAGCAACTGTTGCTGCGTCCGGATGAGTATGAAGTCATCGCCACCATGAACCTGAACGGCGATTACCTCTCTGATGCCTGCGCTGCACAGGTGGGTGGGCTTGGTCTAGCGCCTGGTGCGAATATTGGCGATCAGGCCGCCATTTTTGAGGCAACCCACGGTACCGCACCCAAATATGCGGGTCAAGACAAGGTCAACCCGGGTTCCTTGATCCTCTCTGGCGTGATGATGCTCGAGCATCTGGGCTGGACGGAAGCTGCCGACCTGGTGATCCAGGCGTTTGAGAAAACCATTGCTAGCGGCAAGGTGACCTATGACTTGGAGCGTCAGATGGAAAATGCCACGCTGGTCAGCTGCTCCGGTTTTGCGGATGCCATTGTGGATAACCTCAAACTGGTCCGCGTCTAGTCAACGTTTAATTGAACGAAAAAGCCTCCGTGACATTCACGGAGGCTTTTTGATATGTGAAAAAGAAGTCTGGAACTAGAAAAGCATTTTTTACCTGAGAGAATGCTTATTCTCATCCTTATTCTGAATTCTGATGTGAAATAAAAATGTTGAATTTGAATATCGCTTTATCCTCACCTACCTCTCCAAATGTGAGCCATGTGGCTTTTTCAGGACAATTTCCCAAGCTGGAATGCTTGTCTCCCCCTGCTACGGAAAAAGAAATAGATATTTTTGGCGCAGAATATGCGGATAATACGCTTAATTTGGCGTATGCAGGCGATAATTATGGACCTGCCGACCCTCTATTTCTGAAGGCAATGACTTTGGCGCTCAGTGTGCCAGCGTTGACCTATCAGATCGGAGGGAAGCTCTTGGAACATGCCCATCGAGTGTTTCAAAAAGAGTTTGCAGGGGAGGGTTCTACAGATCCGGTTGTGACCTTATTTACGCCAACAGGCACATCTGCCAATCGAATTGGATTGAGTCCCGTTTTAAGGCCTATTGATGCCATTATTGCTGCCGATAATTCGCATCTCGTTACGCGAGAAGCGGGTGCTTACCATCGCATTAACGGTGTTTCTGCATATGTCTTATCGAGCAAGGATGGCAAGCTTCCCTATGAAACTGTGAAAACGTTTTTGGATGAGTGCGAGCAAAGACGATATTGGAATCAGGCCGGAAAGTCCAAGCCGAAAGTGCTTTCCATTTCCCAGCCAACGGAATATGGGACAATATATTCTGATGAGACTGTAAAAAAACTTGCAAAGCTTGCCCATGAAAAGGGCATGCTACTGCAAATGGATGGCTCTCGGCTATTTTATGTTGCTGCCAAGACTGGTAAGTCTCTCAAAGCCTTAACAACGGATTTGGGCGTAGACATTGTTTCGCTGGGTGGAAGCAAGAATAAAATGGTTCTGGCTGAAGCGGTTGTATACACGCCCAACTTTTTTAAAAACGCAAGTCACTATGCCCGACGTGATGACCTCCTGAGCGAGCTTCAGGCC
>DATNQC010000229.1:0-2564 GCA_036702885.1 Oculatellaceae cyanobacterium
TGAGATCAACGTATTCTTTCAGCCATTCTAGAGAAACGCGCATGGTTAAAATCCTTTGAACTGTTTCAAAAACCGCAAATCACCATTGAAGAACAGGCGGATATCGTTAATCGAGTATTTCAGAATGGCCAGACGCTCCAGCCCCATTCCAAACGCAAAGCCGTTATAGCGATCGGGGTCGGCATTGACCATTTTGAGCACATTCGGGTCCACCATGCCGCAACCCATGATCTCCAGCCATCCATGATGTCCACAGAGCTGGCAGCCCTTTCCTTTACAGAGGATGCACTGCACGTCCATCTCCGCACTAGGTTCCGTAAAGGGGAAGAAACTCGTCCGGAAACGTGTCGGGCGCTCCTCCCCAAAGAAGTGGCGTATAAATTCGTGTAGAATCCCTTTCAGATCCGAAAAACGGACCTTTTCATCCACCAGCAGACCTTCCAGCTGATGGAAAAGCACAAATTTCCGGCTGTTTACCTCTTCATTCCGGTACACACGCCCCGGCGACACCACGCGCACCGGCAGCGGGTTGTTTTCCATATAACGAATCTGCGCGTTGGAGGTTTGGGAGCGCAGCAGCACATGCGGCGCAATATCCGTGTAATAAGTGTCCTGCATATCCCGTGCAGGGTGATCTGGCGGGAAGTTCAGCGCCTCAAAGTTATAGTATTCCGTCTCCACCTCCGGGCAAAAGTCATCATCAATGACCGTAAAGCCCATGCCCTGGAAGATTTCACAAATTTCCGCCGACACAATAGAAAGCGGGTGCTGACCGCCTTGCGGACGAAAAACGCCCGGCATCGTCACATCAATGGTTTCGGATGCCAGTTTACGAGCCACTTCCGCCTCGCGGAACGTTTCCAATTTGGCTTCCAGCTCGCGCGACAAAGACTCCTGAATTTCATTTGCCAACGCACCAATCGCCGGCCGTTCTTCGGGGGGCACATCTTTCAACCCGCGCATCAGGCTGGTAATACGACCTTTCCGGCCCAAGTATTCCACGCGAACGGCTTCCACTGCGTCCTGGGTCGAAGCTTCATGCAACGCCGCCTGGGCCAGGCTTCCCAGCGCCGCCAATTCCTCTTTCAAACTGCTTTCTGCCTTGGTTTCCATAGAGCCACCTCTAAAATCAACTTGCGGATGGGTTCGGCTTTAAACGCTTGAATCGGAAGAAGCGGGAACAGCCATTCACGATGCCAGTAAATGGCGAGCAATCACCACGTGCTGGATCTGGCTGGTTCCTTCAAACAGAGACATGACCCTTGCGTCGCGAAAATAGCGTTCCACCGGAAATTCCTTGGTATAGCCATACCCCCCAAAAATCTGCACGGCTTCCTGAGCGCATTCATTGCAGATTTCCGACGCATACAGCTTGGCCATCGAGGCTTCCAACGCAAAATCCTTGCCCGCTTCTTTCAATCGTGCGGCATTGTACACCAATTGGCGCGCCGCTTCAATTTTCATGGCCATATCCGCCAGTTTGAACTGAACGGCCTGAAAATTGGCAATCGGCTGACCAAATTGCCGCCGCTCCCTGGCATATCGAATTGCCGCTTCCAGGCAGGATTCCGCCAGTCCCAACGAAATAGCGCCAATGCCAATCCGCCCTACATTCAGGCTGTGCATAAACAGCTTGAAACCGTTCCCTTCCGAAGAAAGGCGGTTTACCGCAGGGATGCGGCAGTTATCAAAGTGCACTTCGCCCCAATCAGAACCGAGCAACCCCATTTTTTCATCGCCCTTGGTGATGGTCATGCCGAGGGTATCCCGCTCAATAAGGAAAGCAGACAAGCCTTTCGCCCCCGCCACCGATGGATCGGTTCGCGCCGTGGCGACAAACAAGCCACCAATCAAGGCATTGGTGATAAAAATCTTGGAACCATTCAGCACATAGCTGTCGCCATCTCGTTCGGCGCGGGTCATACCGCTTCCTGCATCGCTACCCGCATTGGGCTCCGTCAGGGCAAAAGCCCCAATCAGCTCACCGGAAACCAATCGAGGCAAATATGCCTGTTTCTGGACCTCTGTGCCGTAATGCTGCATGGGAATCCCCATCAGGGAAACATGCACGGATAACGACGTTGCCAGAGCCGCCGATTCCTTTGCGATTTCCTCCAGCACCAGAAAATAAGACAGGCTATCCACACCAGCGCCACCATATTCCTCCGGAAATGGCAGTCCTGTTAGGCCGGTTTCCGCCATTTTTTGCCATAAATACCTTAATGTATCCAGATCCCCTGTTTCCAACTGCCTGGAAACGGGCTTCAACTCCCGCGCTACAAAATCGCGGGCCAAATCCCGAATACTTTCCTGTTCCGAGGTCAAAAACACCGGATCATTTCTCCCAAACCTGCCAATTCGCTGGCATCCTTCTGCCTATCTCTATCATAATGGAAAAGATGTCGGAAAAAGCTCACCCCAAAAAATCCTTACGAAACTGCGATCTGATTGGCATTGCGGGAAAGCAATACAGTGGAAAAGACGTGTTGGCACGTCTACTGCTGGAAAAACTCCCCCACTTCCAACAGGTGCCTCTGGCAGGGGCCATTAAGGAAGTCTACGCA
>DATNQC010000231.1:0-4273 GCA_036702885.1 Oculatellaceae cyanobacterium
GGCGTAATGGATAGTAAAAAGCTGACAGATGCCAAAATTGAAGCTTTGCACCGGCAAATTATTGAAATTGTGGGAGAAGATGCCCTTGAAGCGGTGGTGATTGGTCCTGCGAAATATAACGAGCTATATCAGCGCTTGAAATCGCGGAGCAAAAACCTGAATCACCTGCTGGCCTGGGGGCATGCGGTGGTGATGGAAAAGTTGCTGGCAAGGCATCCGGAATGCCAGCAGGCCATTGCCGATCAATTTGGGGATGAACGCTATATCTTGACTCAGTTGAAAGAGAAAGGCATGAGTCTGACGCTGTATCAGACGCCGCGCGCGGAAGAGAATGTGGGCGTGGCGGCGGCCAGTGTGGTGGCTCGTTACCGGTTTACGCAAAAAATGAAGCAATTATCCGATCAATTTGGCGTTTCCCTGCCGTTTGGCGCAAGTCCCATTGTTAAAAAGACGGCCAGAGACTTTATTGCGCGCCATGGCCGGGATGCATTGGCGGAAGTGGCTAAATTGCATTTCAAAACAACTACTGAGCTGTAGGTTGGAAGATTAATT
Source organism: Oculatellaceae cyanobacterium (assembly GCA_036702885.1). GTDB lineage: Bacteria > Cyanobacteriota > Vampirovibrionia > Vampirovibrionales > Vampirovibrionaceae > DATNQC01. The sequence continues at coordinate 553 of DATNQC010000231.1, forward strand.
GCGCCGTTTGCCGTATAATGGCGGGACTGGCCTAAAGTAAGGCTGCATATGATGTTATTGGGTTTGTGAACAAGATGCTTTTTGGAGAACAGCCGCCATTACCTCCCACTGAACTGTCGCAACCGGTTCAGGAATTGATTGTGGATGCATCAGCGCATCGTGTGCGGGCGCATAGGCGTGGCAAGCAATCGGCCATTTCTGCGGAATCGTCCGAAAGAATCCTGAAAACCTTCCTGGAAATGGTCCAGATTCCAAGTCCCAGCGGCCAGGAAACGGAGATGCGGCAGTATGTCCACGAAAAGCTGAAAGCCCTGGGCTTGCAACAGTACACAACGATTGATGCGCCCGGCAACCTCATCCTGAAGCTGCCTTCCAATGTGGGTAGTCAAAGAACTGTCCTGATTGCCGTGCATCTGGATGTGGTCCCGCCTTGCCAGAATGTGAAGCCGGTCATCGAAGGCAGTGGTGATGAGCGGATTATTCGCTCATCCGGGGATACGGTTCTGGGCGGTGATGACAAGGCCTCCATTGCGGCGCTGCTGGAAGCACTGGAGCTAGCCCTGAAGAATAATCTGCCGCGTCCGAACCTGATCATTCCCATTACGGTGCGGGAGGAAATTGGCGGACAAGGCGCCGCGGAAATGGACCCCAAGGAATATGCGGGGGCTGACGTTGCCTTTGCCCTGGATGGCAATGATGAGCAGGGACGGGTGATTTACGCTGCGCCGCAATTGACCACGTTTGAAATTACCGTGACGGGACAAAGCGCGCATTCCGGCTTTGAACCGGAAAAGGGCGCGAATGCGATTCAGGCGATGACGATTGCGGTTTCCAAATTCAGACAAGGCCGTCTGGATCCCATTACAACGGCGAATGTGGGTAGTATTCACGGGGGTAAAAAGTTTAATATCGTGCCGGATAAAGTTGTTGCCATGGGGGAGGTCCGTTCCTTGGAGCCCAAGCGGGTTGACGAGGAAATTTCGGACATGAAGCAAAAGTTGGACGAAGCGGTCCGGCAAGTGCCGGGAACGCGTTACGCATGGCAGCATCAAAATTTGATTCTGGCGTATCAGACGGATTTGGACCAGCCCATTTTTGAACCTCTGAAACAGGCGATGCGGGACACTGGCCTGGAGTTACGGCCTTGCACCAGCAACGGCGGCAGCGATGTCAACGTGTTTGCGGCGCATGGTATTCCCAGTGTGGTGTTGAGCGGAGCGTATTATAATCCACATCAAGTGAATGAGTATGTAAAGCTGAAGGACATGATGACGCTGACCCAGCTGCTGCTCAATCTGATGCGGAATTACGCACGCTAACCTGCATGAAAGCGTAGGGCGATAACCCCCTGAGGCGCATGTTCTGCGTCAATGCGCTGCTCTGCTTTGTTATTGACTACTTTTGAACTCCTCGTCTGCGCTGCTTTTTCCTTGAACGCATCCTCAGGACGCTATATCTTGGTTTGTCCTGGTGAACAGCGGTTCCGTTTTTTTAAGAAATTTTTCGACGCCCGTAGTGCCTGAAATGACTGACGGCGCTTCCAGCACTCGACCAAGGGGCTTTACGAAACCTTGTTATTTTTATTTTTTGCTCCATAATAGGAAACCGTTTCCACAGGGAAATCCGGTGAGAGTCCGGAGCTGTGCCGCAACTGTGTGTCACCCGCATGACGGGAGAGACGAGCCAGGATGCCGGTGGAAGCATAGGAAAACCTTCTTGCGAGCACAGGAAAGGCCCTCATCTGAATCATAGGATGAACGGCTGGCTTGCAAGACAAGCGGCCTTTTTTAATGGCAAGGAAGGCATCCCTTGATTCAAAGCGTCTCCCAAAATCCGCTGGTATTTTCCACTTTTGCAAGGCAAACCGGTGGGGTTGTCTCGCCGATGGCTCAGGTGGTTCAGGATCAATTTCTGGACCCCAAGCTGAACCTGAGCGCTAAGCAGGCCATCAGCTGGTTTCTGTCAGGTGTCGCCCTGGTGTTTGGGGTGCGATGGTTTGGGAAAGGGCTTTTTGCAAGGGGCGCTCAATCGGCCAAACAAGAAGCTGCCGCGTTTGAAACCAATAACATTCTGAAGCACGACCCCCACAAGCGTGATGAGCTGAATATCTCCCAAGCCTTTTTGGGGGCCTTGGATTCCATCTATCGCCTGGCTCAATTGGACCCGAAGCACCGGGTGACGTTGCTGGCCTATTTGGGCTCCGGTGCGATTGGATTTCTCTCCGGAAACATTGCGCAAGGCACTCAGGAAACCTGGGTGCGTCGGGAGGAGACACGCATTCGGGCGCGGCTGATTAACAGCCTGCAGTCCGTTGTGCGTCAAAGCATTCGTGGGAAGTATGAATCGGATAATCGCCTGCGTGAACAGTTGAGGAGCGATATTCGTCGCATGCTGGAGAAAAGCGGTGTTTCCCAGACAGACTGGTTTGTTCAGGATGTTGCTCCAACACAGGAGTCTCTGGAGGTGCAGCGCAAATACTTTTATCAACCGACCAGCCGGCGTGTGCAGTGGGGGCGGCAAGCCGGGCAGGATGAGCAGCCCGTTGAAAACTGGATGCAGCCGGATAACCCGATGCTGCGGGTGCGGCTGCAAAAGGGCGCGATTCTGGCAGTGGGCGCTTTGTCAGCCTGGGCTGTCCAAAGTTTGTTTACGTTGATGAAATCCACTATCAAACCGGCGGTGTTCCAGGGCGACAAGATTCTGTATGAAACCATTCACATTAAAGATAAGGAAGCCTGGTGGGTGAATGGCATTAAAAACCCGCGGAACCTGAAGCTGATGTTCGGTTTCTTTGGTATTTCCGCGTTGGCCAAGGTGGGACAGCTTTTAATCGAAGGTTTGCGGGAAATTGAAGTCACCCGGATTAATGCCCAGACGGAGCTTTCGTATCAAACGCACAACTGGTTGTCTCAGGATCCGGCCTTCCACGAAATTTCGGAACGGGAAGCCGCGCAAAACGATCTTGCTCGACTGGAGCGGGATTTGCCCATGTTGCTTCAGAATCCGATGCTGCTTCGAGAGCGTATCCAGACTATTCTGCGGAATGTGGGACGGAACTCGGCGCCGCCATACTACGCGATGACGCCTCCGGTGGGCTTAGTGGTGGCGAGAGGCTAGTCGATGCTTCTGTCGATGGCCCCTTGGTGCGTGTCGGGATAATATTGGCCGGCAGGCGGGTGGTTGCCTGGAACGTCTCGCCGGGTACGATAAACGGCAACGTCTTGTTGCGGAAGATCAGGGTTAATTCCGCACTCAGGCGGTAAACGACTTCTTCCGGGGTTTCCGCTTCTGTGAGTTCAATCACGTAATTATGCGCAGCGGGGATATCCACCACGATGCCGTGCAGTTTGCTGCCTTTGGGCAGTTCCGGAATGGGGTCCACCAAAGCGAAATCGACGCTTTCTCCAATGGTCAGACTGGATTCAAAAATCGCAACCGTGGGTGATGCCTTGATGAGGACGCCTTCAGGAACATAGGGCATAAATTCCTCTTTACGCGGCGGCAAGATGGCCCGGCGCTCGTTCAAATGACTCAGCGTGATGATGTAGGGGGCGAGATTTTCAGGCGTTGGAGCCTCGGCAAGCTGTAACGCCGGGCTTAATTGGCCTTCAAAAAAGCGGGCGCGCGTCATTTTGGAAACGGCAGGCCATAACTCCTCCGGGATTTCCTCCCAGTCCGGGTAGATGACCAGGTAGAAACTGATTTCCTCCTCCGAAGGGGG
>DATNQC010000245.1:0-1688 GCA_036702885.1 Oculatellaceae cyanobacterium
CGCCTGATGCGCCACAGTCACAAACCTCGTTCCCGCGGGAGCAACCAGGCAAGGTTGCAAACAGGCCAGTGAGTCGAATCCTGGCGGGGCTGTTTCTGGTGGTTTGCGTGCTATTCATCGGCTATCAGCAGATACAGATTAACCGTCTCTCCAACGAGTTGACGACGCTTCGCAAGGATCTGCGGAATGTGGAAATGCTGGACCGCCTGAATACGCTGGAGGCGCAGCTTCAGGCGTTGAATGCGCGGCTGAACTATCTGGATTCAAAAATCGTGACGACGGATCGAAAAGCCCAGACCGCGATGGACACAATTAAAACGAATGAAGAAAAAGCGGACTGGTTCGGCAATCTTCTTCGTGGCCTGGGGTTTAAATAGCTTTTAACTTTTTGATGCAGCAGGGCTGCATAAATCACATTGCCCTTGCACAACCCTTGAGCGGTATTCCACGGTTCCATACGCCCGGTAATCGACGGATTTGCCGCCGCTTTTCACGATGTAATCCGTGCTGACGGTAATCACGCTCCAGGGACTGAAGGGGGGCTTTTCCGTCGGGATGCGGCATTCGCATTCATCCGGGCAGAAGCCGGGCAGCGTCATGTTCTGGATGACCTGGGACAGCGCCTTTTTGGCGCCCTCGTTTTTGGGCGGGTTGGTGGTGGCAGAAACATCCACCCAGGCGTTTTGGGTTTTGTCAAAGCGCTCAATACGGGTGACTGTGAGGGTTTCCGGATTATACTCCACCGCCCCTTCAAAACATTGAAATTCACAAGGCCCAATTGCAAGCCGTGGACGTTCAGGAAAGGCGGGCGGGTTCGCCTGCACCCAGACCGGGAGCAGTAAAAGGGCAAGACTCAATAAACCTACAAAATGCAGTCCCACAGAAAAACGCTGTGCGTTCATCACCCATCCCCCACTGGTAACACCTGCTTTTACCATAGCATTTTCCGCACGGACGGGGCGGGTAATTTTTCTCGGATGCCGATTAGCCGACCGATTACTATAGCTACAATGGGAACGTCATTCCGTTTTTGCTGGACTGGGCAATATAGGCCGACCGTTCGTTGTGGAAGCCCCCGGTTTGGTATTTGTCACCTTCCAAGTATAATGGGCGTGCAGGTTTTTATGTCTGGTTCAGGTTGGCATAAATGGCGATGAATCCTGAACCGGGCATTCCCGCATCCGTTTTGAGCCTGCCTTGAGTTTGCGGTTAACCCCAAATAAGCGGCGCATGTCGCCCGGTTGTCAATATTTGAAGAAAGCATCCCCATGAGCGCAACAATTACCGTTAACCTTCCTGATGGAACTCAAAAACAACTGCCGCAAGGCGCAACGGCTTATGATCTGGCGCAGTCCATTGGGCCCGGTCTGGCTCGCGCGGCGATGGCCTCGGTCGTCAATGGCGAAGTGCGGGATCTTCGCTTCCCGCTTCAGGATGGGGATACGGTGCGCCTGCTGACGACAAAAGATCCTGAATCGCTGGAGGTGCTGCGGCACTCCGCGGCGCATGTGCTGGCGCAAGCCGTGCAAAAGCTCTTCCCGGGCACCAAGGTGGCGACCGGTCCCGCGGTGGAAAACGGTTTCTACTACGATCTCGATATTCCCAGCCATAAGCTCACCCCGGAAGACTTCCCGAAAATCGAAGCCGAGATTCAGCGCATTATTCAGGAAAAGCAAATCTTTGAGCGG
>DATNQC010000454.1:0-7544 GCA_036702885.1 Oculatellaceae cyanobacterium
GTCTACAATGGGGGAGCGTGGGAAAGCGCATTGGATGCCATGGCCGCTTTTAAGAATTATTACGAAATCCTGGGCCTAGAACCGTTTGCCGATGCCGATGCGGTGAAGTCCGCATTCCGTAAGCTGGCGCGCCAATATCACCCGGATTTGAATGGTAATAACCGACAAGCAGAAGAAAAATTCAAGGAAATCAATGAAGCCTACGACATTCTGAGCAACCCGGAAAAGCGGGCTGCCCATGACACAGCCTTGAGAACCCGACAAGGCGCCACCCCACCCCCGAAAAAGCCGGAAAGCCAGCCCAAAAAGAAAAAAGAACCGGAGCCCAAACCTTCCGAAAAGGCGGCGGAAACAAAAGCATCGGAAAAAACGAAAGGCACCGGCAAGTCTCACAGCACACCTATTAATGAGTTGTTTGAAAGCTTCCTGAAAAAAGGCTTTTCGGATCGGGGCAATAAAGATCCAGACGAACCCATCTTCCGCAAAAAAAGCAGCGAAGGACAAAAGATGGAAGTCTCCCGGCGTGGGGAAGATGTGATTGTCAAAACGGCCATCACGCCCCAGGAGGCGAATAACGGCGTTGTCAAAACCGTCAATGTCCAGCACCACGAAATCTGCCGCCGTTGCTCCGGCACTGGCAAGGTGAATGGCGCAACCTGTAGCGCCTGCCATGGGGAAAAAGTCACCATCCGCATGAAAAAGCTGGATGTCCGTATTCCAGCAGGCGTTAAAAACGGCTCTCGCGTCCGGGTCGCCAAAGAAGGCGGTCGAGGAATTGCCCAGGGGGAAAACGGCGATCTCTTCCTGCAGATTGAAATCACCTATGACCCGTCTTTCCGGATTGAAGGGCTGGATGTACACGGGGAACTCGCCATCTCCGTCACAGACGCCGTACTTGGCGCAGAGATGGAAGTGAATACCCTCAATGGCCCTGTCCGCATGAATATTCCCCCCGGCACCCAAAACGGTAAAATTTTCCGCCTTAAGGAGCAAGGCGTTCAGAACGGCTTGGCCAAGGGGGATCATTATGTCTGCGTGACGGTACAAATCCCAGAAAATTTATCCCCACGGGAAAAAGAGCTTTATCAAGAGCTCGCTCGACTGAGAAAAAACACCCTAAGCAAAACATCCTAAAAAGTGCGCATTATTCCGCCTGAACGAGTGAATAAAGCCTGGAGTGGAAAAGCTGATAAATCACTTTCAGCAGACGCATCCCACAGCTTGCCGTGTTCAAAGGGTTAAAAAGGCATGCAAGATTCGGTAAAATGGAAGTATTGGGAGCCATAAAAGTGAGGGTCGGTCATGATCAGTGCAGAAGCATTTGCGGAACAGATCCAGCAAGGCCGGAAAATTGAAGCGCATGACGAAATGAGCGATGAATACCGGGAAGCGCTGATCAACTTAATGGAACAGCAGGCCGATTCCGAGCTTTCCGGCGCATACGGCTACATTCCCTGGATTGAGAAAGCACCATCCATCCATGAAAAATTGCTGGTCGCCCAAATCGTCAAAGATGAAATTAATCACGCATACCGCATGTATAAATTACTTGCAGAACTGGGCATTGATGTGGACAAACGCATTGAAGCCTTGGAGCTGGGCATGCGTTTAAAAGACCCAAACGCCAATATTGGCACCGAGCGCAAATCGCAGGACAAACGAGTCAATATTTTCTATTACCCCATCGAAACCTGGACGGATTTCATCATGTTCAACTTCTGCATGGACCGCGGCGCAGGGCATCAACTGGATGACGCCTTGCAATGCAGCTATGCCCCCTGGGCGCGGACTGTTGCCGGTATCCATAAAGAGGAAATGATGCACGTCAACCACGGTGACACCTGGGTTCATCGGTTAGCCACCAATCCGGATACGAAAGACGAAGTCCAGGCCGCCTTGAATAAGTGGTATCCACGCACCATGAACATCTTTGGGCGACCGAACTCCCCCAAAAACAAACTTTACCGGAAACTGGGCCTCAAAATGCGCGATAATGAAGAAGTCCGTCAGGCATTCAAAGCGGATATCGAGAAAGCCTTGCAAGGAACGGGGCTCACGCTACCGGAATGGCGTCCGGACTATGATGAGTCGGTCTGAGATAGTTGTTTGGCATCGTTGATTGGTGGCACTTAAAACACAATGACAACCCATAAACCTTTTGCAACGATTGGGGTCCTGGGTGGCGGCACAATGGGCGCTGGCATTGCTCAGGTCTGTCTGCAATCCAATTTACGTGTAGAACTATACGATATTGAAGAGCGCCTGCTTGAAAACAGCCAGGCCAAAATCGAATCCGCCTTGCAAAAACTGGTGGATAAAGGCCGGTTGGAACCATCCGATTACGACACGTTGATCACGCAAATTGGGTATCACGAAGACCTCTGGGCTTTGGCCCACTGCGATCTCGTCATTGAAGCCGGCCCGGAAGATTTGGCATTGAAGAAAAAGCTCTTTAAAGAGCTGGATTCTTTGTGCAAACCGGAAACCATTTTGGCCAGCAACACCTCATCGCTCAGCGTTACAGCCATTGGCGGCGCAACAAACCGTCCTCAACAAGTGGCCGGGCTGCATTTTTTCAATCCGGTTCCCTTGATGCGCCTGGTGGAGGTGATTCGCGGACAGCGCACCTCGGATGAAACCATGGAAAAACTGACGGCCTTTGCCAAATTTTTAGGGAAAACTCCGATTCAAGCCAAGGATACGCCGGGTTTCGTAGTCAATCGCGTTGCGCGCCCCTTTTATGGCGAAGCCTTAAAGATTCTGGGGGAAAACGGCTCCGACGCAGAGATGGTGCGCACCATCGACACGGTGATGCGTGAAGCGGGCGGCTTCAAAATGGGGCCTTTTGAACTCATGGATCTAATTGGCATTGACGTGAATTTTGCGGTCACCCAATCCGTCTGGAACGCCTACTTCCAGATTTCACGATACCGACCGCACCCCATCCAGCAGCGGATGGTCAATGCAGGGCTTTTGGGCAGAAAGACCGGGGAGGGTTTCTACAAGTATGACTGAAACCATTCACAATGTACTGATCCTCGGTGATAGCCTAGACCCGATGGTTTTGCAGTGGCGGGACTATTGCGATGCAGCCGGGTTTTCCTCAACGCTGTTTCTGGATCCGGATGACACCATCGTCCAGCCGGAAAGCCCCTATACGGTTTTGATTAACACGCATGTGGAACTGCCTTTTTTCCACCTGCTGCACCTGCCGGATACGCTGGCCGAATCCTTGTCGGAAGATTGTCTCATCCTGGCGAACTGCCTCTCTGAAACACCTACCAGTATGGCTGCAGAAATTGAGGAGGAAGAGCAGCTGATTGGCTTTAGCGGAATTGGCCTATACACAGGCAATCCGGTGATTGAAATTGCGCGGGCAGTGCAAGCCAAGCCGCAAGCATTGCAAGCAGCGCTTTCATTCCTGGATGACCTTGGCTTGAAGGCCATTGAAGTCCCGGAAACACCCGGACTGGTGCTGGGCCGCATTCTGGCCATGTTGGTGAATGAGGCCACCTTTGCATTGATGGAAGGCGTCGCCACACCAGCAGATATTGATACCGCCATGCAGTTAGGAACCAACTATCCGCGTGGTCCGCTCGCGTGGGCGGATTATGTCGGACTCGATGTGATTCTGGCCATCCTGAAGCATCTGGAGGAAAGTTACGGTGAGGATCGATATTGCGCCTCCCCGTTGCTGCGTCAAAAGGTGGATGCCAACAAACTGGGCCGGAAAACCGGAGAAGGATTTTATTCCTATCATCCGGAAGCCTTATTGCGGTAACTCACCCTGGCCGGTTTAAGAACGAACGCTCAAGCGATGTGAATGGCATGAAAAAGGCATCAACGTCGTAACTTTCGCATCACAGCTTTAGCTATTCTACGTTGGTGCATCCTGCTTTAACGAACAATCAGCAGATTATGCTTATCCCACTGGAGCAGTTGGGAGCTGACGCTTCCCATCAACCAGGCCATGAGTCCTTTGCGGTTGTGAGATCCCACCACAATCAAATCGGGCGCCTCCATTTCCGCGTAATATCCCAACTCCGTCGCCGGTGAGCCAATCAACTTTTGACGGGAGGGCACTGGCACCCCCTGAGCTTCCAACAAACCGGACGCCATCTCGAAAATGATACGGGCATTGGCCTCCAACGCCTGCTCCAACACATCCGGGTTCACAAACGGCGCCGTCACGGCATTATCCTGAAATAACGGACTCAGCACCGTGATGAGCCGCAGGTTCGCGTACTTCAGGCGCAGCAGCTCCACCGCTTTATTCACGGCTGTCATGCTCGATTCCGAACCATCGACGCCAAAGAAAATCTTCAATGCATGCGGTTGCTCTGACAGTGGTTTTCGCCACAACAACACGGAAACAGGCACATGCGAAACCAGGTGATGGACAAATTGGGATAATTCTGATGATTTCCCCACTGGGAGATCCGGGACACCCAAGACGACCAAATCATAATTCGCCTGCCGGACTTCAGACACCAAACTGGTCACGGTTTCATGCGTCAGCGTCAGCAGCCGATTTTCCGCCAGATGCCAACCATAGCGCCATAGCTCCGCTTGCACCCGTTCCACCATACTGGTTGGCGTTAATTCGCCAGGCTTCATTAAGTGAACAATATGCAACCGGGAGCCTTCGGTCGGAATCAACCGGTGTAGCCCTTCCAGGGTTCTTTCCGGTCCAGAGGCTTCCAGCGATGCCAAATCCAGAATCAGCAAAATCTCCCGAACCGACGCTTTTTTTGACTTGGAAGCGCGCGCATTAGACCATTCGGGCGCGGCTTGTTCATACGTTCCGGTTTCGGATGACTCAGGCATACGCATTTCCTCCTGAAGGCTCACAAAACGAGTATATCCGAAATTAATGTTTCCGGGATACCACATTCAGCCAATGGTTAACCGGATATTCTGGGCGCACCGCCACGGAGGAATTTTCGCAGTGATGCCACATCCGCCCCGTAGGAAGTCGTTGCCTGATCTTTTTTGGAATAAACTTTCCATGCAATCAGGCCAACCACTTCTCCTCGCTCGTTCAGGAAAGGACCGCCGCTATTTCCAACCGGCAAATCTGCATCGCATCTCAATAAACCCCTCACAGGCTGCGCCAAAGCCTTACCGGGCGTTATATAGTAAGTTAAACGCTGTTCTTCCAGCAATAGCCCAACTCCGTATACCATTTGGCCTTCCTCCGGTTCAGCCTCCTGAAGGGGAAGACTCCTCAATCCGCGCCCCGGAATTTTAACCAGCGCAAGATCCAGTAAGGCATCCCGCCTTAACACTTTTCCATCCAGGTTTTGACCGGACCGCAAATGCACCGCCACCCGTTCTTCGTCTTTTACAACATGCGCTGCCGTTAATAAATAACCATTGGGAGATATTAAAACGCCGCTCCCCAATTCATCGCCGTTTTGAACCAGAACCAGACTATCCAGAATCTGCTCTGTATCTTCCGGTAAATGCAGTGTTTGATCAGAAGTAGACGTCGCCTGAATCTCGGCAGCAATCGCGGGAATCCCAGCGGCGACACTCAAAAACAAGCTAAGGAACACATTAAAAAACCAATGCAATTTCCGGCGCATAGTCAGTTCTCCTGCCGGGCTTGGGGGATAAGGGATTCCTTCATGGTAGCGATATATAGAATTTTTACATCGACAACCTGTGCAACATCTTTTCAGTCAAGCAGGTTAACCAGGTTGGGGAATTCTCTTTTAAATTTAAAATTGCTACGATAAGGCCCAAGCTGAGCTAAACGACAGCTGTGGATGAGATTGGAGTGAGGCAAAAAATAAGATAGTTGGTATTGCAAGCTGAAGTTTGGGAAAGTAACCTTCCCACTTTTTTTCGGTGATATACTTCGCACCTTCAGGAACTGAACTCATGAACCCAAGTTCAGTTCTTTTTTTGACTTTTTAAGCCCCTGAAGCGGCCATTTCCCGCAATGTCGCCAGGATTGCCGAAGCGACCTGATTACCGCTTTCAACTGCGCCGTTCATGTAACCCATCGAGTCGATACTGCAATGTTCACCGGCAAAAAACAGCCGGCCGGAGAGTTCAGGCTCTTCCCCAGTCCCAATAAATGCCGTATATTGCGCGGGTTTTGGACAGCTATAACTACCTTCGGCAAATGGATTGAGGGTCCAATTGAAAAATGCCGTGTGACCATCAAATTGCTTGCGGACATCCGGAAATACCTGCGCTAAATCTACCAGGGATTTTTGCCACTGGGTCTTGCGAGCGTTCTTTCCGGCGCGTCCTCCCAAAAAATTGGTCAGGATGCCGGAGCGGCCCTGCTGAAGTCGGCTGGTTTCCCAATACGTTTGAGACGGCCAGTCACTGAAAATTTCACCCGTGAACGGCGTCACCGGAGAATCCTGCTGCCGCCAGAAACGACTGCGAAAACCAATCATCTGCTTGGAATTGGCGCCATAACCAAGCTCATGGATGAAGCGTTTCTTTTCTGGGGAAAGCGGCAACTGCGCCACACCATCCACCGTTCGCAAAACGGTCAGCGGAATCGCCAACACAACGCGCTCCGCATTAACGGAAACAGGCTTCCCTGCTTTTGAAAACGTCAGGCAAACCCGCTTGCCATCCCAGTTCACTGCCTTCAATCGGTGTCCGGCATGAATAGGCACCCGTCCCTGAAGCGTCGTTGCAAGGCCAGCCACTAAGCCACTATTGCCGCCTTGGATTCGCATGGCTTCATCGCTTTCACCAAAAAAGCGAACACCTTGCTGAATCTCCGTGCCGATGAGCAGCAGCAAATTCAGGGCGGACTGCTCTGTACAAGCAAGGCCATACTCTATCGCATACGCCGCTTTGATGAGATCAATCAACCAGGGCTGCAGGCTGTGTTCAACCTGCTTCGCATTCAGATAGGCGTCCAGGGTCATTTCATCCACCCAACGCGCGTTAAACGGTTGCCTGTAAGTCGGCACCTGAACCTCGCCATCCGGAAAAATCGTTGCCAAATCCGCTTGAATTGTTTTCACCAGCGGAACAAAGGCTTCCACGACTTCGGCTCGGCTTCTTACTTTTCCGTGGCTGTGATAGAGCGAGGGCTCCAGGCCTTCATCCTGAGCCGCAAAAGATTCAAGCGAAACACCCAATTCCCCACACAAGTCAATCAAAGCGGTGTGGCCTGTATCCACCAGCTCTCCGCCTAGTTCTACAAACATTCCTTCCGCATTAAAGTGTTTTTTGGTAAAAACTCTTCCCCCCAGCCGGTTGGAAGCCTCATACAGCACGCAGGGAACGCCCTGCCTCATCAGCCGATAAGCGGTCGTTAAGCCAGCCAGCCCTGCTCCCACAATCACCACCGGTTCACAAGATGGAGACTTCTCTTGCAGGATCTGCCCATAGCCCTTAGGGAGCGAACTGGTTAATACAGCGGCACCCAATACAGCCCCAAATGAAGCCTTCAGAAAGTCCCGCCGCGTTAAATCATTTTTCGAAACTTCTTGAGACGTCGAAAATACTTGTTGCTCCTGTTGAACAGCCTCTTTCGTAATACGACGTAACCAGCCCATCAAAGG
>DATNQC010000455.1:0-3560 GCA_036702885.1 Oculatellaceae cyanobacterium
ATTTTCGGGTCTTCCGTCGGGCCTTCCACCCCGTAATTCCAGCTAATGTTGTGGTTTTCACCATCGTTGTTGTGTTCACCGTTTGCCTCGTTGTGCTTTTGGTTGTAGCTGACAAGATCTTCCAGCGTGAAGCCGTCGTGCGAGGTGATGAAGTTAATGCTCGCATGCGGGTCTTTTTCGTAATACAAATCGCTGCTGCCAGAAAGCCGTGTGGCCATTTCTCCCAGCGTGCCGGGATCGCTTTTCCAAAAGCTGCGCATGGCATCCCGATACTTGCCGTTCCATTCGGTCCACAGCACTGGGAAGTTCCCGACCTGATAGCCGCCTTCACCCAGATCCCATGGTTCTGCGATGAGTTTGGTCTGGCATAGGATGGGATCCTGGTGAATGACGTCAAAAAATGAACTTAGCCGATCGACGTGGTGATGATCCCGACCCAAGGTGGCCGCCAAATCAAAGCGGAAGCCGTCCACATGCATCTGCGTCACCCAGTAACGGAGGCTATCCATCACCAGTTGCAGCACGCGGGGATGGCTAATATTCAGCGTGTTGCCGCATCCTGTGTAATCCATATAGTAACGAGGCTGCTCCGGCACGTGTTTGTAGTAAGCCAGGTTGTCAATACCCTTGAAACACAATGTGGGACCCATATGGTTGCCTTCAGCGGTGTGGTTATACACCACGTCCAGAATGACCTCGATGCCTGCAGCATGCAGGTTACGCACCATGCTTTTGAATTCCTTGATGGGATCTTCCGGTGTTGCCTTGACGGAACTGTAGCGGAGATCCGGCGCGAAATATCCCAGCGTGTTATAGCCCCAATAGTTGGTTAGCCCTTTTTGAACCAGAAAATGATCATCCACATGGTGATGGATGGGAAGCAATTCAATGGCGGTGACGCCGAGTTCCAAAAGGTGTTGGATGATGGGTTCACTTCCGATGGCGGCGTATGTTCCCCGAATTGCGTCTGGAACTTCCGGGTGACGCATTGTTAATCCTTTGACATGCGCCTCGTAGATAATCGTTTTGTGCCAAGGCGTTTTGGGAGGCTTGTCGTCTCCCCACATAAAGGCGTCATCCACCACGGCGCAGAGCGGGGCGTATGGCGCACTATCTCGCTCATCCATGACCAAATCGGCGTCTATGTAGTATGAAGGCGACATGCCCGGCGTGGGCATTTGGTAGCCAAACAGCGAATCATGCCATTTTTCCGTCCGCACAATGGCCTTGGCGTAAGGATCCGTTAACAGTTTGTAGGGATTGAAGCGATGCCCGTTCAACGGGTCCCAGGGACCATAAACGCGGTAGCCATAAAGCTGGCCGGGTCGCAGATCCGGAAAGTAGCCGTGCCAGACGTGATCAGAATATTCCGGAAGCAGAATGCGTTTCACTTCTTGCGTGGCATCAATGGAGTCGAACAGACAGAGTTCCACGGCTTCTGCATGCTCGGAAAACAGGGCGAAATTCACCCCTTTGCCATCCCAGGTGGCGCCCAACGGGTAGGGATTACCGGGATAGACACGCAGCTCTTTCGTTTGTAATGGCGGCGTTAGAATAACCTCTCCCTCCTATCCGTTCTATGCTTAATTGCTGTTTTCGATGACGGGAGGCGCACTGAGCGCACCGGTGAGCACCTGCCGATCCGTTTCTCCCAGATGCAGTGTTCTTTGCGGCAGGGGAATTTCAATGCCCTCCTGCGCAAAGCGGGCCTGGAGCTTTTTCACAAATTCGTGCCTCACCAGGAATTGATCCGTATGCTGCCGTACCCGAAGGATGGTGTTGAACAGAATGCCGGATTCTCCAAACGTGTGGAAGCGGACAAAGGGCTGAAAATCGGGCACAGCGCCTTCCGTCTGTCTTAAAACTTCTTTGGCGACCTCAATGGTGATGGCTTCAATTTTGCTCAGTTCACTGCCATAGGCCACTCTGGATTCCACAATGAGCGACATTTCCGGTGGGGAGCAGTTGATAATGATGCTGGAAGCCATTTTGCTATTAGGGATAATGACCCGATTATTATTCAACTGGCGCACAACTGTATTCCGCCAGCTAATGTCCTCAATGAAGCCTTCAAAACTGTCCAGCTTCACATAATCTCCCACCTTGATTTGCCGGGCGACAATCATATTAATGCCCGAAAACACGTTGCCCAACGTGTCTTGCAGAGCCAGGGAAATTGCAAGACCACCAACGCCCAAGGCTGTGAGGATGGGGACAATGGAAATGCCCAATGTTTGCAGAATAATCAGCCCCCCAATCAGGGTAATGGCGACCCGAATCAGGTTTTCAAAAATGGAAGTGTTGGGAAAATTCCCTAACAATCGGGATTTTTTGACATAGTGCTGTAGGCAGGCCAGTGACACGCCAATTGTAAAGCGGATCACCAGCAGCATGCTGCCCACAAAGAGGATTTTTCGGAGTAGTTCAATGGTGTCCGCTTGCCCAGCCGGTAGGCTGAATGAGGCCAGGTAAACTCCGCCCAAAGTCAACAAGCCAGAGAGGTTACCCTGAATCAGGCGGTTCAGCGTTTCGTGGGATAACCAGGCATCCTCGCTGAGCAACCGCCGGGTGGTTCCGGTCAAAAGGCGTTCAAGTAGTTTACCGGTTATAAAACCCGCCAGGGTAAAGGCAAGTGGTGCTATCCAGTTGTGCCAATCCTGCCAAGCGCCCCAGTCTGTCGCCATATCTCTCTATCCTTGCTTGATGACCTTTCCATTATAACAACTCGACAAAATAGCACAGCACGCCGTCCGTTATCTCCGGAAGCGCACTGAGTAGTGCTATTTGCCTTAACATTTCAACAACAAATCGGGGAGAGGTGGTTTTTATATAGCTGTGACCGATAGGAAGGATGGCAATGCGTTTTTTTGCGTGGTTGGAATCCACATGGCTTGCAGGGGTGATCAAGTGGCTCGCCTTGGCCGGCTTGGGCTGCGTGTCTCCTGCAAACAGGCTGATGGAGATGCTGCTTTCCCCATATTTTCACTTTGAAAATCCGACAGAATGGGCTGAGCAGATCCAGAAACTCCCAATAGATACCATTGGCTTGAAGTTGCTGCCTGCGGTGCTGGTTTGTGTGGCGCTCAACTGTGTGTATCTTGCCTGCTGTCGCAAACTGCTGGGACGTTTTGCCCATCATTTGAAACAGCGCTTGATGGTGACGGAAACGCCTTCCGCATAAAAACCTGCCAATCCTATAATAGATAGGTAGGCAGTTGAGTGCGGAGATTCCCCTATGGCATCCGTAACGAACCGGGAAGTACAGATTCAAAGCGGCGGAGCCGAGGAACGCCTGGCAGCCTTGCGTCGTTTGATGCGCGAGCATGGAATCGATGCGTATTTGGTTCCCTCCACGGATGAGCATATCAATGAATATCTGCCTGAGTGCAAGCGTCGTCGTGAGTGGGTGAGCGGTTTTACCGGTTCTGCGGGGGATTTCCTGTTAACCCTGGAGCAGGCCTGGCTCTTTGTGGATTCCCGGTACCATGAGCAGGCGGATTATGAGGTGGACCTTGGCTGCATTCAAGTCAGTAAACTAGGACAGGAAGGGCAACCTGCAC
>DATNQC010000276.1:0-1500 GCA_036702885.1 Oculatellaceae cyanobacterium
ATCAAGGCCGGAATCTGTTGCAACTGAACCCATAAGGCTTGCATTTCGGGCGATTCCAGAGATAAAACCCGCACGCTCCACAAAAAAATAATGAGCCCAAACAACACCGGCAAGTTGCGCTTGCTAAATTCCAGCACCACCGGCGCCAGAATGACTGAGCCAACCGCAAAGCTGATCCACACATCCATGTGAGCACTTAAAACAGTGTCCATGAGGATGCTCCTTACTGAAATTTCCATCCGGCGGACACAACCACCTCAGAGGGGTTGCTGTAATGCATCAAAAAAATCCTCATAGCGCCGGTTTTACGGTTCTAATACCCAACCAGCGAGCTTTTTAAACAGGCTCCGGGTTTTCGTTTATGATGGAGACATGTCAATCGTCATCACCCTCCTCAGATTCGGTTTTGCAGTGCTCTCCCTAGCGCTATGGAGTTTATTCCTGCTGCGCATTTTTGCGCCGGGTACGGCAGAAACCGCGTTTTTCTTCCGCTTTACCACCCAAACCGTGCAGCCTTACCTGGAACAGGCCGGTCACTGGGCCACTCTCCCCATTCAGTGGCTGCTTCATCATCTGGAAGGCTTTTTACCGCCGGAAGCCCGATTGTTGTTCCCGATTTTACCCGCCGGCAGCGCTCTGAACCTGTTGGCAGGGCTTCTTCTCAGCATTCCGGGCTTATCAGGAACAGGCTTTGGACAGGCATTATCCCGGGGCGATTACCTGCCGCTGTTTCCGGGTGTCATTGATTGGCGATTACCGCTCGCCTGGTTTTTTTGGCGCTGGGTGGAAGCGTTTTTACTGATGCCGCTGGAAAACTTTCGCAAGCTCCGCTACAAACGCCAGAAAGAACAGCAAATGGCCAAGTTGGATGAACTAATACGCCAGTCCTATTCCAGCACCCCTCACGTAATGCTAGAAACGCAAGACACAGCATCCGGCACACTGCTGACCAACATGGCGCACCAGTTGAAAGACGGCCTGAACACCTTGCCGGTGATCGGGAATGTTGATCCCTTGACGCGTTTGCTCCATCAACGGGTTTTTCTGCGCCATCTGGAGCAAGCGCTTGAAAGCACCAAAAAAACAGGTGGCTATCTGGCGATAATCACGGCAGATATTGACAACTTGGGCGTACTCAATGAATTACATGGCCGGATCGCTGGTGATGCCGCACTGCGAGAAATCGGCGGGCTCTTTTCCCAACTGGCCACACCGCAAGGAAATGCCCTTGCCTGTCGGATGGAAGGCGGCAAACTGGCGCTGATGCTCACGCAAACCTCACCGGATGCAGCGCACCGAATCGCCAAGTTGCTCTGTTCACAAACCGAAGCCTTGCGACTGAAGGATTTCCCCAATGTCCGGCTTTCCGCAAGTTTTGGCGTATATGTGGCGCATTTTACGCCTGGAAACGGCAGCTTTAGCCTGACCGCCCAGGAAATGCTCACCAAAGCGGACGGTCAACTTTATAAAGCCAAGCGTTCCGGCAAAAACCAAGTCGCC
>DATNQC010000456.1:0-1741 GCA_036702885.1 Oculatellaceae cyanobacterium
TCATTCCACTGTGCATCATAATATTTTTTCGGTTGAATATAACGCGCCTGATTATCCGGGTTTTCCAGAATCAGGTGGCAGAGGCGATCTTTCGGAAGGGCATCCCGGATGGTTTCGGCAAGTTCTTCCAAAAAATGCCGAGAGCTATCATCCCGGATGGCATGAACCGCATCCAGTCGCAAGCCGTCCAGATGATACTCCTCCAGCCAGTACAAGGCGTTATGAATAAAGAAATCCCGGATATTCCTGGCATGACTATCGGGAACATTTTTTCCGGAAAAATTGATCGCCGCGCCCCAAGGCGTTGCTTCGCCCTCATTAAAGAAAGACGTCGCATACGCATGCAAATAATTGCCTTCCGGGCCAAAATGATTGTAAACCACATCCATAAAAACCTGGATGCCTTGGGCATGGGCCGCCTGCACCAAAGACTTGAGATCATCCGGAGAGCCGTAGCGGCTATCCGGCGCAAACGGCAGAACGCCGTCATAGCCCCAATTTCTTGTGCCAGGAAAATCAGAAACCGGCATCAGTTCAATCGCCGTAATTCCCAAATCTTGCAGATAACCCAAACGATTCTGGACACCTCGGAACGAGCGCTCCGGGCTAAAGGTCCCCACATGCAACTCGTACAAAACGGTTTCTTCCCAGGGTCTTCCCCTCCAATCGGCATCCTGCCACTGGAACTGACGCGGATCAATCACCTGACTGGGGCCATGCACATCGCGCGGCTGAAAACGGGATGCCGGATCTGGCACCTGCAGACAATCCCCGCTGGCATCAATCACATGATAGGCATACAGCGTTCCAGGACCGGCTGTTGGTACCTGCAATTGACGCCAACCATCGTTCAAGGTTTGCATGGGCAACATTTGGCCGTTTTCATCCAGCACCAAAAAGACATCCTTTGCAGCAGGCGCCCACAAACGAAAAAGCGTTCCTTGCCCCTTTCCCAGAAAAGTGGCTCCAAACGGCATGGCATGCGCACGGGAGCAGGTTGGGGCTTTACTCTGATCCTGGGGCCCGGCCTTTTTCACGACAGCCTCTCCGATGAGTCCGCCCATTGGAACCTCCCTATAGTGAACCACCCTCAGGCCTTTGGTATTTTCCGGCAGATATCACTAAGCCAGATTAGTCGTACCTTGCTCCCATCCGTCCTTGACGGCCCATTATGGTAGCCTGAGCATTCGCAGCTTCATAAAAGGTATTCCATACCTGAAGTTCACCATAGCACAGGACATCTCGCGATGCCACTAACCGATTGTCTACTTGTGATGGAAAAACTGCTGCCATTACCCGCAATGTTAATACCCAAAAGCATAATTCATGGCCCTAAACCATAGCCATTCAGCCGTTTTTACCCCATTGAACAATGGGCTATTTTTCCAGAATTTCCGATGCAGCATCCGTCAATACATAGCCATGATCGGACGGATCGCCGCCCACCAGGCGCAGGAGTTTTTTATCTACCAACGCCTGTAAAAGCCGATTAACCAATGCCGGCTCCCAACCGGGGTAATAATCCTGGAGATCCTCCCAACTCATATAATGGCGTGCTGCCACCAGTTTTAACGCTTTTTGCTGATCACGATCAAGTTCCAGCAGCGTCAACGCCACGTTCGCTTTTTGAGGCGGATTCTCCAGCGCAGGCGCAGACCATTTTTCCTGCTGAGGCGTCAGGGTTGCCGCCATTTGCACTGGGGGAGGTTGCACGGCTTTTTGCGGCTGCGCTGCTTGTTGC
>DATNQC010000286.1:0-3021 GCA_036702885.1 Oculatellaceae cyanobacterium
TTCCTATGTCGGTCATTGAAAAGCTTAAAGAAAAACTCATCCGTGAACTGGACGCCATCCACGTGGAAATCATCGACGAGAGCTGGAAGCATGCAGGGCATCGGGCTGCCCCGGTTGGGATGGAAGCCACTCATTTGAGCATCACGGTGGTTTCGCCCAAGTTCATCGGGGTCAACCTCATGGATCAGCATCGCATGGTGCATGCGGTCTTAAAAGAAGCCCGCGAAACGCATCTGCATGCCCTGCAACTCAAAACGCTTGTCCCGGAAAATAATTAGGCTCTCGATTCCGCTGACACAATCCATCATCCGAGAAATACACGGCCTTTATGAATGCCGAGTGCGGATTGTTCTTTTGGCGGTTTTTGGGCTTCCAAATACGGCTTGCCCTGCGCAAAGTCGTGTGAGTTCCTCCGCATCCTGGATTGCTGCGCCATCTGCGGTGTTATCGAAATAGCAATACACATTCAGCCCGGTTTGCAGCCACTCCCGGATGCGCTGGCTCCATTCCTGAAGCACTCGATGACTATAACGGCCCGTGTACGGCGTTTTCCCCGGACCATGAAAGCGCAGATAGACAAAATCCGCCGTCACCACCACCGGAGACTGAAGGCCTTTAAAGTCGTAAATACAGCAGGCAATATTGCGTTCCTTCAACAGCTGGAAAACTTCCGGCACAAGCCAGTTTGGATCCCGAAACTCAAAGGCATAAAGGTATCCCTCCGGTAGTAAATGGATAAACGCCTCTAACCGCGCCAAGTCAACATGCCAGCGCCCCGGCAACTGAAACAGGATAGGCCCCAACTTACTCATTTTCCGAAACGGTTCTATCGCTGCCAGAAAGCGTTCAAGACTCTCGGAATCAATTTGAAGCCGTTTGATATGTGTGATGTAGCGACTGCCCTTGACTGAAAACAAAAAGCCCGGCGGCGTTGTTTCTGCCCAGTGACGAACCACGGCTAAACGCGGCAGCCGGTAAAAGGAGTTATTAACTTCCACGGTATTAAAGTGTTCTGCGTAAAACGCCAGAAATTCCCGGTCCGGCAAATCAGCAGGATAAAATACGTGTTTCCAGTCCGGATAACTCCAGCCGCTGGCGCCAATCCGACACATTCGGGGTTGTGCTTTACGAGGCATCCGCTTTTCCCTCTGGATGATTGGGCAAAGGACGGATGAAGGTTTGCCTTCGTTCCAAAGGCTCTGGCAAGGCTTCTATGGATACCTCTGGCATACCACGGGGGTTTCACCAACCTTTACTGCAAAGTCCCCGCATCCGCTGGAATTTTTTCTTCTTGGAAAGGCTTGAATATTCTAAGAATAGGACGCATAATGAACAAAGCGATTTTCTAAGGTTGGGCGTTCACTCTGGGCGGCAGCTGAACTAAGACCCGCACAATTCCGGAACCAGACTCAAATTAGCCAAGGTCGCGATTCAAATACATTTGTAAAAAACGAGGCAATCTAACACATGGATAAAGACATTACCTGCGGCCTTTGCGGTACCGTTTTTGTGTTTACAGCGGAAGAACAAGAGTTTTATCATTCCAAAGGTTTTAATGAACCTAGAAAGTGCAAACCCTGCCGGGATGCTGCCAAGCAAAACCGTGGCGGCTACGGCGGTGGTGGTTACGGACGTCCTCAACGGCAAATGCACGATGCCGTATGCTCCGGCTGCGGGGTTCAAACCCAAGTGCCGTTTATGCCGACGGGAGCGAAGCCGGTTTATTGCCGCGACTGCTTCCAAAGCGCACGGGCATAGTGCCACTTTCTACAGGAACATCTTTGGCTGGTGATAAAGTCATCTTTGTCACCAGCTTTTTTAACAAAAGTCGCTTTACGCATACAGCTCATTCCATGTCGGCAGTATTATCAATTCAATAATCCAACTTAGCTTAACCAAAGGATCGCCATTATGCCCTTGTTGCCCGAACGCGCAACCGCCGAACACTTCCAGTACCCCATGCTCGTCGCCCTGATTATCGTGCATGGGATGGCGTTGTTCGCACCCTTCACCTTTAGCTGGCCTGGCCTTGTCTCATTCCTGATCATGACATTTATTACTGGCTGTCTGGGCATTACGCTGTGCTATCACCGCCTGCTCAGCCACAGGAGCTTTAAAACCCACAAGCCGATCAAGGCGTTGCTAATGCTGTGCGGCACGCTCAGCTTCCAGGGGGAACCCACCTGGTGGGCCGCCATGCACCGGCTGCACCACCGCGAATCCGATCAAGAGATGGATCCGCACTCCCCCAAAGTAAGTTTTTTATGGGCGCATATGCTTTGGTTGCTGTTTATCGATCCTCGCCTGAAGGACAAGGATGCTGTCGTTAGCCGTTACTTACCCGATTTGGCCAATGATCCATGGGCAAAGTTCCTGGAAAAATTCTTCTTGCCGATCAACCTGGCAGCATTGGCAACTTTGTATGCAATCGGTTATTGGTTAGGCGGTCATAAAATTGGTTTTTCCATGCTGATCTGGGGTGGCTTCCTACGAATCGTCTGGGTTTGGCACATCACTTGGTTCGTCAATTCCGTCACTCACATGTTTGGCTACCGCAACTACACTACCAGGGATGACAGCCGGAACCTTTGGTGGGTTGCCCTGCTGGCATTTGGCGAAGGTTGGCACAATAACCACCACGCAACGCCCAGTGCCGCACCAGCCGGGCATCGCTGGTGGGAATTTGATTTGACCTACTGCATCATCAAACTGATGCAATGGACCAGCCTGGCCTGGAAAGTTCACCCTGTAGTGGCGCCCAAGCCGGCCATGGTGCAACCGTTACCGCCAGTGCAAAGTCAGGCGCAAATGGGCGGAAAATAAGCACTTTCTGAAATACAAAAAAGACGGGAAATAAATCCCGTCTTTTTTAATTTTCCAAAATAAACAGCTCGCTGTTTAGTAAGTGGAAAAGGCTCGGCTGGCGTCAAAGCATTCCCGGCAATAGACTGGTTTTGAACCTTTCGGCTGGAAAGGCACCTGGGTTTGCACCCCGCAACCGGCGCACACGGCATCAAATAA
>DATNQC010000292.1:0-4930 GCA_036702885.1 Oculatellaceae cyanobacterium
GCCCACGGGAAAAACCGCCGCCGTAACCGCCGCGTCCCCCGCCACGTGCTTGCTTTGCAGCATCCCGACAGGGTTTGCACTTTTTAGGCTCCTGGAATCCCTTGGATAAATAAAATTCCTGCTCTTCGCCTGTAAAGGTAAATTCCGTGCCACACGCAGTACAGGCGAGTTGTTTGTCTTCCATATATACTGGCCCCATTCTTGTAGCGTTGATTTGAGAGTTATCCTGAACGAGGCCGTACGAAAACCGAACAAACCTATTCTGCAGAGAACTCTTTAGGGACATTATGAAATTATTTTGCTGAAGTTTCAAGTCCTCCGTTTAAATTTGAATTCGACTTATAAAGCGGCTATAAGCCACGCTCAAAAATGTTATAACTATTCAATCATTCACATATCTCATCCAAACGGTTAGATTGCGTTCAGACGAGCAATACAGGCGACCATCCTCAAAAAAATTTTATTGCGGCGTCAACTGGTATTTTTGAACCAAGGCATGAATTCTGGATTCCGTAATCGGGTGGTCCTGCAGGAATTCGGGCAGTTGCCTTCCGGATGTTGCAGACTGCAGGATTTTAAAAACGCTGATGGCAGCCTGTGGATTGTAACCGGCCCGACGCATCAGTTGAATGCCCAAATCATCCGCCTGGTATTCATACCCGCGCCCGGAACGCTTATCATATAAATCCAGCCCAAAATCAGCAGCCAGATCCAGCAAACTTCCTTGAGGGATTCGACGCCCGAGGAGGGTATCCAACAAAGAAATCCCGGTTCTGCGGAGTCGGGTTTTATCAATATGGTTAAGCACCACATGACTCAACTCGTGAGAAATGACGAACGCCCGTTCGTCACTGGTGTGCAGGCGATTCAGCAAAGCACTGGTAATAACTATGTCCTGCCCATCTGTTGCGGCATTGAGCACGTTGGAACGCTGGACGGATATCCGGGGCGCGACTTCAGCCGGAATGTTGTTGGCGGCTTTCAGTCGGTTCAGAATTTGCTCTGGGGATTGCACGCTTTGCGCCCAAGCCGTTGAAAAGACAGGGCATCCAGCGGCTTGCCCACCCAAAATACTGCCCAAACAGAACAAAAGAAGTAAAATTTGACGCTTTACGCTCCTCAAAGTAGGTTCCTCCGCCAGACCATGCTGTCGAAACGCTCCAGTTAGACGTTCTAAAAACGGCTCGGTTTCCTGACCGACATCATCGTTCATATCGACAGCCTAACGAAGAGTCGGACTTTCTTCCAGAGGGTAGCGCCAACCCGAAACACCAATCTCTGATACACTGCAAATAAAAAAGGAGTCCTATGCTCGGCGTCGATTTTTGGCAGGAACGCTACGAAACAGGCCAAACACCCTGGGATCTGGGTGGTCCTTCCCCGCATTTTGTGGAATTGCTGAAGCATCAACCGGACTGGCTCAAAGCTGGGAAGATGGCAGTCCCTGGTTCCGGCAGGGGGCACGATGCCGCCTTATTCGCCCAGGCTGGTTTTGAAGTAATCGGGTTTGATTACTCGCCCGGCGCAATCATGGAAGCAAAGGGCTTGTATGGTGAAACAACCCGGTTTGAACAGGCAGACATCTTTCAACTGGGCGCTGCGGAATCTACCTGGCTTGCGCAGTTTGATTACGTGCTGGAGCATACCTGCTTCTGCGCCATTCTTCCCGAGCAGCGCGGTGATTACGTGAAAAACATGAAAGCGCTATTAAAACCGGATAGCCTGTTGATTGGCGTTTTCTGGGAGCATGCCGAGTGGGGCGGGCCACCGTTTTCGACCAGCCTGCAAGACATCCAAACGCATTTTGAAACGGATTTTGACATTCTCCTCTCCGAAAACAAAACCCCGGCTAGAGGCCGCAACGGCCTGGAGCGGCTCACCGTGTTACGCCGAAAGTAACGCCTGCATCTGCGTAATCTGCAGTATTTTTTGGGGTTCCCCTTCCCCAAAATTAGGCCTGTTCTTACAATATTCGTAGTCCGGAAAGTACCAACACAGCATTGAGGTGCCTATGCGGAAGCACAATCCCGCCCCCAACGTCGCCCGTTTTCTGTTGCCGATCGCCATGTCCGGTATGCTTTGCGTTTCTTTATCCGCCTGCGACATGCTGCAAAAACTGCCCTTTCTGAACCAGACGCCGCAAGCTGAATCGCCTTCCGTAAAAGCAGATCCCAAAGTCATAAAAGCGCATCTGGATAAGGGCAACGCCCTGGCCAAACAAGGGAAATGGGAAGAGGCCGAAGCCGAGTTTGCCCAGGTGCTCGCGCTGGATCCCGGACATGTCCAGGCCCATGTGCAAAGCGGCTGGGCAAACGCCGAACTCAAGCGGTGGGATGAAGCCCAACGGCACCTGCTATCCGCTCTGTCAAGCGATCCGAACAACGCAGCCGCCCATGCCAACCTGGCCTGGGTCTACGCGGAAAAAAAGCATTGGCAGGATGCACAGCAAGCAGCCAAACGCGCCATTGATCTCGACCCCAAAAACCCTTACCCTCATGCCACCCTGGCTTGGGCTTATCAGGAAACAAAACAGGACGATCTAGCCCTGGCGGAATATGAAAAATCCATTGAACTCAACCCCGGATTGGATAACTCCCACTTTGCGGCGGGCATTTTATCCTGCAACAAGGGCTTAATCAACCAGGCTAAAAAGCATCACAGCCATTTACTCAAACTCAAATCGCCCAAAGCTGCGGAGTTACAGGCCCGTATTTCCAAGGGATGCGGCACCGGCAAATAACTCTCATATACCGCTTGCGGTGACACTAGAGGCCCCGCCCGTTACATTCCTGATCCGCAAGTTCCCAAAGCCGCTGATAAATACGCTGGTTGGCAACGTCCTCGGCATAGTCTCTGTGTTGGAGTTTTAAGCCCTGTAGGCGGACGAAATCTCGGCTAGCCTGACAAGCCTGCACTTCACCCGCCAAGAGTTCCCGAAGCGTCAGCAGAACTTTATCCGGAGCCGTTTTCAACTTTTCCTGCACCATACGATCCGCGGCCGATGACTTCAGCCTTCCGCGCTCCATACTGTTACGGCTGATTTTGAGCCAGCGGAGACGACGTTGGAAACGCACAGAGCGCCTAGCCTGAAGATGAAGCAATTCATCAAACAGGTCATTCGTTTGCCGCTTGGTTTGCAAGTTCAGGACGGAATCCCCGAAGTGTTTCACACCGCCCCACAGGCCTTTTCCCTGCATCTGCTGGTACTGGAAGGCGTGTAGCAGCTCATGACTCATCGTCAACAGGGCTCGTGCCCTGTTGCGCATGGCCTGCTCAAACATATGTATCGTTGTACCGCGCAAAAATAAGTCCTCCGAAGCAAACGCATAGGCTCCCGGCGCGTTAGAACCCAGTACATCAGCAGCATCCTGGCCCTTAGGGAGGGTTCTGACACGGGCTGCCTTTCTAACTGCTGGGCTCAGGTTCAAAATATCCTCGTGCGAAACCCTGGCCAGCAGTTTTCGCCATTCCGCCAGCGCCGCATTCTGGGCAGCGGAATAGACTGGTTGTTCCGAACCGGCCTTCAAGGCAACCCGCTCGGCAAAATAGCGAAAAATCTGCATAAAACCAGAATTCCTCTATCTGCATAAAAACCAATTTTCAGGTCTTTGTGCGGAGACGTCCGAACCTGGCCCTGCTTTTCACTAGGCGCGCTCATCAAGATTTAAAGTGGAAACTATTTCCCACGCAGAAGCTACAGGCTTACCACTCGGTTGAGTTGTTTGCATTCTGGCTTTAGCAGGCTTCAGTTTTTTAAAATCCAGGTTACACATTGATTTCGGGGTGCCAATCCACCGGATCAATAAACCGATCCCGAAGTTCCGAAAACAGCCCTGCAGAGGCCGCTTCAATCAAGTCCAGCACGTGCTCAAAGCCATCCGTGCCGCCGTAATAGGGGTCTGGCACTTCACGAATGCCCAACTGAGGCGCAAAGTCCATAAGGTAATGCACTTTCTTTTCAGCACCTCGCGGACAACGACGCATCACTTCCTCATAATTGGCCTCATCCATGACCAGAATGTAGTCATAGTCCTCAAAATGAACATCCTTGAGTTGTTGGGCCCGATGATTTCCCAAGTCGATTCCCCGGCTGGCGGCGGCCATATGGGAACGCGGATCAGCTTTACTCCCCACATGATAGCCATGCGTCCCTGCTGAAGCGATTTCAATCCGATCCAATAAGCCATTGCGCATCACCAGGTTTCTAAAAACGCCTTCCGCCGAGGGAGAACGACAAATGTTGCCCATGCAGACGAAGAGCACCTTAACTTTTTTGCTGTCCGACATATATCCTCCCGACGATGCTGACTGTTGAATCCATCATATCGTAACGCTCAAACAACGGTATGATAATCAACAGTAGACAGGGTACGGTGGGAGTAGTTCCAAATGAAAATATTGGTTTCCGGTGCAACCGGCTTCGTGGGTTCAGCACTGACTTACTACCTCAAGCGTAAAGGCCACCAAATCATCAAATTGGTGCGTCGGGCGTCTTTGGAACCCGATGTTCGCGAAGTACTCTGGAACGTTGAAAAGCAGCAATTAAATCCGGCAGACCTCCAGGACATTGATGCAGTCATTCACCTGGCGGGTGAAAACCTGGCAGGACGATGGACCGAGGAAAGAAAGCAGAAAATCCTGAACAGCAGGGTTCAGGGGACGCAGTTAATCGCTAATACGCTGGCTCAAATGGAAAAACCGCCACATGTGATGCTCTGCGCGTCCGCTGTGGGATATTACGGGAATCGTGGCGATACCCGGCTCACAGAAGTCAGTGGTCCGGGCGAAGGTTTTCTAGCTGACGTCTGCCGCCGGTGGGAAGCCGCCACGCAACCCGCGGCAGAAAAGGGCGTTCGGGTCGTCAACACGCGATTCGGGCTTATCATGCACCCGGAAGGCGGCGTATTAAAAGCGCTGTACTGGCCTTTCC
>DATNQC010000313.1:0-2217 GCA_036702885.1 Oculatellaceae cyanobacterium
GCCCTCATCATGTGCAGCTGTATGCATCGCAGCCGCGCAGCTACCGTGATCTGCCGCAGATGTATATGGAAAACGCCGGAGATTACCGTGATGAAAAAACCGGTGAGCTGCATGGCTTAAGTCGGGTGCGTTCATTTACACAGGATGACAGCCATGCATTCTTGGCTGAAAGCCAAATCAAGCAGGTGGCAACCGAGCTTGTCGAGGCTGCCAAGGAAGCGTATGAGATCTTTGGTATGCAGCTGAAGTTCCGCTTGAGTTTCCGCGACGATAGCGAAGGGTACCTAGGTGATCCGGCACTATGGGAAAAGGCGCAGGCGCAGTTGGAGGGGCTGGCCAAGGAAAATGATCTGGATTACTACATCGAAGAAGGCGAGGCAGCATTCTATGGGCCGAAGATAGACTTTATGGTGACAGATGCGATCGGCCGGCAGTGGCAAGTGGCGACCGTGCAGCTGGATTTTGTGCAGCCGGAGCGGTTTGGACTAGAATACACGGCCGATGATGGCAGTAAACAGCGGCCAGTCATGATCCACTGTGCGCTTTTAGGTTCGATCGAAAGGTTTATGAGCGTGTATATCGAGCATACCGGAGGTAAATTCCCAGTTTGGTGCGCTCCGGAGCAGATTCGTATCGCCAGTGTTAACCAAGAGGAGGTAACACTTAAGTTCGTTGACGATTTTGTTGCCCAGGCAAAGAAACTCGGCCTGCGTGTCGGCGTGGATAACGATAGTGAATCTGTTGGCAAGAAAATTCGCGCTGCCGAGGTGGCTAAGGTACCGTACATGCTAGTGATCGGCCAGAAAGAAATTGAATCCGGTGAGGTCACACCGCGTATCCGTAAGGATCTGGAGGTCCAGCCGCCAAAGACTATGAAGATAGAAAATTTCCTACAGTCGGTTGCTAATGAGGCTGCCAGCCGCGTCAGTCATTCCAGTTTGTAGCATATGGGTAAGCCGGTCATTGCAATTGATGTTGATGATGTGCTGAGCTCACAAATCGAAGTCTTCATAGAGTTCAGTAATATATATTTTGGTACATCGCTAACATTGGACGACTTTCAGGAGCCAGGCGAGTATTGGTCTTATTATTCGCAAATCTGGAAGATAAGCAAAGAGGAAGGTGATAGGCGGTATCGGCAATTTATCGAAGCAGGCTATCCTGTTAGACAGGCTATCACTGATGAAGTAAAAGATGCGATCGAACGGCTCAGACAGCACTATACGCTTGAAATAGTGACATCACGCGATGCTGAAACCAGCGAACCGACAAAAGAATGGTTGTTGGCATACTTTCCGGATGTTTTCAGAGGCATACACTTTACCACCCTATGGGATGAGACCAGTAAACAAGTGTCTAAGGCTAGGATCTGCCAAGAGATAGGAGCATCATATCTAATTGATGATAATGCAGAGCACTGTAACCTAGCTGCTGAGATTGGCGTAAAGAGCTTGCTGTTTGGGGAATGGGGCTGGAATAAGTACCAGGATTTGCATCCAGAAGTGCTACGCGTGGATAACTGGAAATAAGTACTGGAGTTCTTTAATGTCTGATAGTGGCGCAAGATTTCGGGTACGGGTTGAGGCGCTGGTGGCTCAAATCCCTAAAGGCAGGGTTATGACATACGGGCAGATTGCGGCTCTGTGCGGCAATGCTCGGGCGGCACGGATTGTTGGCGGTATCGCGCACTATGGCGATCCGAACTTGCCCTGGCAGCGGGTTGTTAATAAAGCGGGCGGTTTGGCCGCTGGTTATCCGGGTGGTCGTGAGGGGCACAAGGCGGCATTGGAGATAGAAGGTGTTGAAGTTTTTGACGCAGAGGGTAATTATAGGGTGGATGTAGATAAAATAATCTGGTTTCCGTAAATGAGCGTACCCAACAAAAATAAGAGTAGTAGCATTCCGCCGTTGGTGGTGGTTGTGGGTCCAACAGCAAGTGGCAAAAGCGCATTGGCGATGGAACTTGCTATGGACCATGATGGCGAGATTATTTGTGCCGATTCAAGGACGTTGTATCGGGGTATGGACATTGGAACGGCTAAACCGACGGTGGATGATCGGCGGGCGGTGCCGCATCACATGTTGGACGTAATAAATCCCGATCAGATGTTTACGGCGGCAGAATTTAAACGCCAGGCCTTAATCTGGGTTGATGATATTGCAATCAGGGGCAAAATGCCGATCATAGCTGGAGGCACGGGTTTATATGTAGATGGC
>DATNQC010000314.1:0-2869 GCA_036702885.1 Oculatellaceae cyanobacterium
ACCACGCGCCAAAACGCTTTGGTGAGAAGTCAATGCGTGCCAGATGGGATTATCCAGACAGGTTTTCAAGAGCGTCATATGTTAATCCAGTTCTTTGTCACGATTATAAGCCGCCCGTGCAAGCGTCTCAACCATCTTTTCCGGGCTCATCTTTGAAAAGCAGATGGCGACAGGCTTATAATAGGAAGACTACGGAATTGAAAGGCAGGATCTCTCATGCAGCAACTGGACGCCCTGACACTCAAGGCTCTGGCGGCAGAATTATCGCTACTGCTGGATGGCGCCAAAGTCAGCAAGGTCCAGCACCCAAGCGCCCATGAATTTCTCGTGACTTTTTGGGGCGGCGCAGAACGCCGAAATCTGCAAGGCGAACAACAGAACGTTTTTTACATTCACCTAAATCCAGAACTGCCATTCTGCGCGCTTCTAACCAATCGGGAGCGTCAGGAGACTGTTTTAAACACGTTTGAGAAACCCACGGCGCTATGCATGCTGCTCCGCAAGCACCTGAACGGAGCAAACGTGCTGGAAGTGGACGCCTTGCCCGGCGAACGGGTGCTCAACCTGACCTTCGAGAACTTTAATGAGCTAGGGAATAAGGTTCGTCTCGTGCTTTCCATTGAGTTGATGGGCAAGCATAGCAACATGATACTCTACGATGACGTGCAAGGCGTCATTCTTGGGGTGGCGCATGGTGTTAGCGAAAAGATGAGCAGCCTGCGAGAACTTTCAGCCGGCATGCCTTACGTGCCCCCACCAACGCCCAGTGGAAAACGGTTGCTTTCCACATTGACGCAAGCGGATTTTGTCAGCCTATGGCAAAATAAGCCGGATGATGAAAGCATGCCCACCTATCTGAACCATCGGCTTGCTGGTTTTGGAATGCGGATTCTACAGGATGTTCTGGAACATTCCGATTCCCCCACGGAGGTATATCGCATCTTATCGGACCTGGAAGAACAACGGGGACTGCTTCCAGCCATCAGCCAGGACGGGGAAACATTCACGCTCCTACCACAACCCAACGGCAACTGGTGGGAATCCCTGGATAGCGTCAATGATTTAATGACCACCTATTTTGTGCGTCATTTGCAAAACAGCCGCTTAAAACGTCGTCGGGAGCGTCTGTTACTGTCTTTATCCCAACGGGAGAAAAAATGGAAGCAGCGCCAAAAGGAACTGATTCCGGTTGACGATGCGGAAGTCGCGCAATGGCAGACGACCGGCGATCGATTACTGGCCGCCGCCAGCGCGGGAGAGGTTCAAGGCGAGAAGCCCCAGTCTGGACGTGTCACCCTCACGTATTACGAAACAGGCCACCCCTGGGTAATTGAAGTCGATCCGGCGCTAAGTTGGGTGGAAAATGCCCAACTTTACTACCGTCGAGCGCGAAAAGCCAAATCCCGCAAGGCGACTTATGAGCAAATGGCCGAGCAACTGGAGCATGAAAAGGCATATCTCGATACCTTGCGACAACTGGCCACGCAGGCGGATACCTTGGCCGAATTAAGCGATATTGAAGCCGACCTGGAAAACATCATCGGAAAAAAAACAGCCTCACCAGCCCCATCCAAAAAGCAAGAGAGGCTGCCGGGCATCATGTCATTGCAGTCCTCAGAAGGTCACGCTATTTGGGTCGGTAAAAGCGGGCAGGGTAACGACTTGATTGTCGGCAAACTGTCTCACCCAAATGATATCTGGCTCCACGTGCATCAAATGCCCGGTTCGCACGTGCTGGTGCGTCCCGGAAAAGAAGGCTTGTCCAATCAGACACTGTTAGAGGCCGCGACGTTGGCGGTATGGTACAGCAGCGCCCGGGATAGCCTGAATGTGCCGGTCATCTACACGCAATGCAAGTATATCCGCAAGATTCCCCACTCCTACCCCGGCCATGTCAATTACCGAGGAGAGCAAACCGTCTTTATTACACCCGATCCGGCACTGGTGGAACGTCTGATTCATCCACCGGCTGAAAGCGAAACAAGTCATTCTGCATTCGGTATAATGACACACGAGAGTTGAAGGAGAGAAAGAGCCCATGCAGCTTCAGGTGGTCCCTGGCGATATCGCCGCATTTCAGGCTGATGCCGTTATTGTGAATCTGTTTGAGGGCGTGACGACGCCCGGTGGCGGGACCGGAGCAGTAGACAAGGCTCTGGAAGGACTTTTAAGCAAAGAACTCGCTCAACGGAGCAAAACGTTTAAAGGCAAATTGGGCGAAACCTTGGTACTACCCACTTACGGCAAACTTCCCGCGCCTTACGTCATTGTCGTGGGACTGGGCAAGCAGGAGGAAATGAAGGCCGCATCCCTCCGGCGGGCCAGTGCAGCCGCCATTCGCGCCTGCATGAAGCTCAAGATTAAAACCGCAGGCACGTTGCTGCATGGCGCGGGCATCGGCGCTTACGACGCCAAGGCTGCAACCCGCCTTTTGGGAGAAGGGGCTCTGCTGGGCGCTTATCAGTTCACCAAGCGTAAAGGCTCCAAAAGCAAGGAAGAAAATGGTAATGGCGCTTGCGAATTTGAAACGCTGACCATTGTGGAACATGACAACAGCAAGCTGGCAGCCATTCAGGACGGCTTGCGCTGGGCAGAACTCATTGCAGCCAACGTCAATTTGGCGCGTGATTGGGTCAACGACGGTCCCAACCACGTCACACCCACCTTCCTGAAAGCACAAGCCGAAGCCATTCATGGGCTTTCCTACAAAGTCCTGGACATCAATCAAATCAAAAAACTGGGCATGGGTGCGTTTGAGCTGGTCGCCCAAGGTAGCGAGCAACCGGCATACCTGATTCACCTGAGCTACAAACCCAAAGGCGGCGCGCAAAAAAAAGTGGCGCTGGTTGGCAAGGGGATCACCTTTGAT
>DATNQC010000318.1:0-10748 GCA_036702885.1 Oculatellaceae cyanobacterium
CCCCAGGTGGAGTTTAAATAATTCCCCGCGCTGGTGGGCGCACTTGCCGGATAACGGATGTAGTCCAGATTCAGGCCGTCAATGTCGTAGCGAGACACCATTTCCAGCAAAAGCTTTTCCAGAAACTGCCGAACTTCGGGATTGGCCGGATCCAGAAAGTAGTGCCCCGGCTCTACGTCCGAAGGGACTGGTACGCTGGCATTCCAGTGCCGCTGCTGGATATTGCGCCATTGGGGGTATTTTTCCAGAATGGGGCCGTAGGGTTCGGGGTTTTCCTGCTTGTTGCCGGCAAAGAACACCTCTACCCAGAGATGGAGCTTCAAACCCTCTCGGTGCGCCTCTTCCACCCAGGTTTTAACTGGATCCCAGCCGCGAAACTGGTTGTGCTGCGTGGGAAGTTCGTAAGCAGCCATTACCTCGCTGGGGTAAATGGTGCGTCCTTGGTAATACGTTTCCAGAAAAATATGTTGGATACCTAATTTTTTAAGTTCGGCAATTGTCTTGCGGATGCCCTCTACATTGGAATTCGCAGGTGGACGGAGCCAGGTGCCGCGGAATTCTCCCGGAACGGACGCAATTGTATTGTAGAATGCATGGCTGGCGGCCTGGCTGCACTCATTGGCAATGGAAACAATCTCAGACGTCACCGTGTCTCCAGAAGCACGTTGAATGAGGCGATCCCGACATCTCAGCGCAGCTTCCAGATTTTTGCGATAGCCTTCCGGGTTAGCGGGTTGCCTGGATTGCGCCAGCTTGAGCATTTCATCCACTTCGCTGAGATAGACTTGCGGTGTGTGACGAATAAAAACCCGCATGACGTCAGAATCATACCAGAGTCGTGCGCCTGGTTTTGCAAAACGAGAAAGCCACTGGGTGGCGTTGCCTTTTGCACTGGCGATAAAACCATTCTCAGGAACTGTCGTTTGTCCTGAGCCAACGCGGGTGACGCGTCCATCAATCACGGTGGCGTCTACTGTGCCGGATACGACAGTAGGTGCTGCGGGTGTGTAGATGATCAGCCCGTTGACTTTTTCCGGCGCATCGGGATCAATGGCATCCAGCTTGAATCGGAAATCTTCGGAGCCAGGTTGGGCTGGATTCAGGATGCTAACAGGCTCGGCAGCTTCGGTATAGAGAAATCGGCAAACGGGGGTAGCCAGTAGAAAAAGCGCCACAGTCAGGGCTAAAGGGGTACGCATGGGGTTCACTCTCTTGGATCAAGATGGCTCGTATTGCCTATTATACCTGATTCTGTTTGAGCCTTTCGAAGGCGGTCAGTTATGGGGACGATAGTGCAACGCGCCTTTTCTTGACTTTTGATGAGCTTTAAGGCCTTGTGCTTCTGAAGAGAACGGGAACGTCTATCTTACAAATGAGAGATGGAACGCAGCAAATCGTAGGCCGAGCCCATGTTGGACTGTAATTCTTCCATGAACCGCACCATATCCTCGTCACTCAGGTTGAAGTAATCCAGTAGCTCCGGAGAAAAGTGCTCGCGATTGTAGATTCCGTCTTTTTCATACTGGAGTACGGCCATTTCGTTGGCGAGAGCGACGGTATACACCAAAGGTTGACAGTTTTTCGCTTCCGAGGGGCAGTGGTGGCATTCGATCACTTCGGTAATGGTAATGGGTAGCTTCCACTTGGTGGCTAAATGGTTGCCAATGCCTGCGTGTGTAATGCCCAGCAGGGATTCTTCCAGCTCAAAAAAGTCTTTGCCGTGTAATAGACCGGATTTTTGGCGTGCTTTTTTAAGTAGTGGATGATAACGGCTGGGAAAGTGGACATCCAGTACGATTTTGCCGATATCGTGCAGCATGGCCGCACTAAAGATATCATCCGCATCTGCAATCCGGAACGTTTGCGCCAGTAGCCGCGCCGCGACGGCGGTTCCCATCGAATGCTCCCAAAACTGCTGGTGCCCAAGCCCGTCGGCGGATGCGCGGCCTTCAAACATTTTGAAAATGCTAGCGCTCAGCACCAGTCCCCGGACCGTATTAAAGCCCAGGATCATAATGCTGTGCTGAATGGAGCTGATTTGTCGCTGAAAACCATATGCCGCCGAGTTGACCATCCGCAGCACCTTGGAGGTTAGCCCAGGGTCATAGGAAATAAGTCGGGCGATCTCAGAAGCGGGCGTGTTGGGCTTGCTGATAATTTCGATGATGCGAGATACGACTTCCGGCAAAGACGGGATATCCCGAATCCGTTTCAGGACGATATCACGTGCTTCAGCCGAAAATGGTTGCATTAGTCGCTCGCTTGCCGTGGGGGCGGTAATTCCCGGATGCCCTGATCCAGAATCTGCTTGAGTGCAAACCGGTTCACTGGTTTGGAGAGGGTTTTGACATTCCATTGCCGGCAAAATGCTTGGATTTCCCAACTTTCTTCATCCGAGAGGGATTGAAGTGGTGGTGCCACGAGGATCACTTGTTCCAGAAAAGGCAGAACCGATGCTAATTCCCGAAGCGCTTGCAAGCCGTTTTCCTGCTTGCCTGGGAGGAGGTATTCGACAATCAGTAAATGAGGTGCGTACTTTTGCAACGCCCAGCTCAGACCGGATGCCATGCGGACTGGATAGAGGTTATCCAGCCCAAAGCCACAGGTAAAGAGGCAGTCTGTCAGGCGTTTTAGGCTTTTGGTATCCGGATCCAGAAGCACAACCCTTTTTTTGCTGCGAATGGCGCGTACCAGACTGGTGGGGGCGTCAGTCTGGAGGTTGGTGTCGGATAAGGGGCTGCTCATAAAAGACGCAGGTGTTAGCTTGCCGTCGTCTGACTTGATGAGGAACTGGGCTGGATCGGCGCCATTTCTGACCAACTTCGGCAATAGGTTAGCGGTGATTTCCATCCCTTTTTTGAGAAGTAGGACGGGTTTTCGGGCATGCCCGGCTAACTCCGGGTTTCTAGGGCGATAGATATTTTCCTGACTGATGAGCGTGAACACGGGAGTCGGGTTTTTTTTTCCCACTTCTGCGGAAGATGCGCCCGTGTTGCTGTTTCGGGTTTTTCCGGCATACAATCCGAACATTGCCGTTTTTCTCCTAGCGCTTCATGCTATCGTTCGGCTGGATGATTCATAACTTCAGCGCACGGCAGAAATATCCCCCGATGGGAGGAGATGCTTTCGCCATTTGGCGGGGCTTGGGTATGGCTGAGTGTGGCTTGCAACCTGGGAATGTCCGGTGTGGGCGGGTAGAATGACAGTGTGCGTTGGATAT
Source organism: Oculatellaceae cyanobacterium (assembly GCA_036702885.1). Taxonomy (GTDB): domain Bacteria; phylum Cyanobacteriota; class Vampirovibrionia; order Vampirovibrionales; family Vampirovibrionaceae; genus DATNQC01. The sequence goes on from DATNQC010000318.1 coordinate 3,221, forward strand.
CCTTCTTACAGAAAGAAGGCTCATCCGTGTTGGAGAGGTGTTTGCGCACCTTTTTGATAGTCTTGGGGTTGGCCGGGAATCGCCAGTCTGGACAATTGAGTGGAATGGACGGGGTTTGCTACCGTGGCAATGTTACTTCCAACGTGAAGCGACATGCATATATGTATGGAGGGGAAAGATTCATGAATGCAGTGAAAATGACGGCGCTTGCGTTGTCTTTGGCGATGGTTGCAGGCTTGTTCAGCGGTTGCAACCGTTCCAACGTGAGAACGGAACGGGTTGAAGAAACCCCATATGGCGAAAGCTACGTCAAGGAAACGCCTGAGCAAAAAGAATATAAGGAACACGACACGAGCCACGAAATGGAGAAGAAAGCGGGCGAGGTCGAGCAGTCCTTCAAGAAGTCTACGGAAGAAATTCAGCAAAAGACCGAAAAAGCGGCTCAAAACCTGCCATTTGGCAAAGATGAGTCCTACTCTAAAAAAGAAGTAAAAGAGAAAACAGAATCCAAGACCCGATAGTTTGGTTTATCAGAAGCGGCTGGCGGTAACCCCGTCAGCCGTTTTTGTTGCGTGATACAAAAAGTGTACACCCACCTTTTGAATCTCTTTGATTCACCCCTCTTTGGACACCTCGACCCCTGACAGGCCTTGGTTTCAGCCCTGTCTAAAGAGAAACGGCTGTACCTTACCTTGAATACTTTAAAAGGTAAGGCATTATTCCTGTAGCCTGAATCCTACTCTTTAGATCTTCTTTTAAAAAAGAAAAACTCCCCAGGTTGGACTCGAACCAACAACCCTGCGGTTAACAGCCGCATGCTCTGCCATTGAGCTACTGAGGAATGTCTCTCGTTTGATTATGCAGGGAGTATAACGCAAGGGTTTCATAAAATCAAACATCTGTTTGGAGGGGATCCGTGAATGTTAAAGGATGTTTAAATACAAATACCCCTCTCAACGTTATCTCCGCTGCTTTTAGGAGGCATCTCTCCTGGGTAAGCCTTGGCGGAGAAGCCGTAACCTTGAAAGTCATCATTCATTTGCGGGAGGTAGTTGCAAATTATTCTCAAATAGCGTAAGCTAAGAACATCAGTTGAGAATAGTTTTCAATAACTGAGCAGCGTGGCCTTTCTGATTACCTCCAAGCCAGCGCTGCTTTTCTTTTTAAGGAGGTTGCTAGGAGTGTGGACTTAGCTAAAGGTGGCTATAAGTTCATCCAATAGCTCGCGCAGTGTCTCCAGTTCTTGGGGTGGAATGGGGCTAATCTTCTCCTCTGCTTGTTTATGTAAAATGTATTGGCTGCCGGATACTTTGATTACATAAGTTGCTAAAGTACTCACACGCTCAATCCCATCAGGGGTCTTCGGCGGTTTACGTTCTAAGAGCTCCAGTTTGTAGGATTGAGCATTGATGCGTTCTAACTTTGCGTGCTCTGAGCACATACTTGTGGCCTGTCCAAGAATTCGAATGGCTATTCGAGCCTGTTTAATAGCACGCGCTTCGTTAGCTACAATACCTAAAATCGCTGTATCCGCAAATGAAACCCTCATGATCCTTCCTCTTATAGTCTTTCACTCACTGACCAAAACGAGACCCCAAAGTTTCTCGGATTTGCAATTCCATGGCATTTTCTTTAGTATCAGGTCAGTGAGTCAAGCATTGTAAAGATTGGATGGAGTCGAAATGGCAGCGTTCACCTTTAGCAAGGAAGCAAAACCTCAAGCGGAAATTGGTGTGTTCGGTGGTTCGGGGTTTTATGACTTCCTGGATGATGCACAGGAAGTCAAGGTGGAAACGCCCTACGGCTCCCCCAGCTCGGTGATTACCATTGGGACGGTTGCAGGCAAACGGGTTGCCTTCCTGCCCCGGCATGGACGGGATCACTCCCTGCCGCCCCATAAAATCAACTACCGGGCCAATGTCTGGGCCTTCAAATCGTTGGGTATTTCCCGAGTTATCTGCCCTTGCGCGGCGGGCAGTCTGCAAAAGCATGTGAAGCCCGGCGATTTTGTTTTTTGCGATCAGTATGTTGATAGAACCAATGGTCGCGCGGATACCTTTTATGATGGTCCTATTACCACGCACGTCAGCGCGGCTGATCCGTATTCCGCGGAATTACGGGAATTAGCCGTTCGCGCCGCAGAAGAGTGCGGGATCACCTATCACAATGGCGGCACCATTGTGGTTATCCAGGGGCCTCGCTTCAGCACGCGGGCGGAATCCAAATGGTTCCGCGATCAGGGCTGGGAAGTGATCAACATGACCCAATACCCGGAAGCGCATTTGGTGAAAGAATTGGAAATGGACCCCTTGAACATTTCCCTGATTACGGACTACGACACCGGCGTGGAAGGCGTTCCGCCCGTGAGTCACGTGGAAGTCATCAAGGTCTTCACCGAGAACAATGCGAAGCTGCGCAAGCTGCTCTTCAAGCTGATTGAACTGATTCCCAGTGGTGACAAAGAGCCGGAATTCGCCAATATTCTGCTCTCCTCCCGTCACGGATAGAAAGGGCGGCGCATGGGCGCATTGATTGCATTTATAAACCTCTACAAATTGATTCTGGTAGCCCGCATTCTGCTGACCTGGTTGCCGGGGATTAATTGGTATAACCAGCCTTTCCGCTTTCTGGCGGCGGTGACGGACCCGGTAATGGAGCCTTTCCGTCGGTTGATTCCGCCCATTGGCGGTATTGATTTCTCGCCGATTTTGCTGTTTTTTGCGTTGGAATTGCTGCAAAAGGCGTTAATCAACCTGACTGCCCCGCCGATCATGAGTTTCTAAGTCGGATTGAGCAGAGTGCACCAGAACAATCATGTTGCTTGCGGAGGTGGACGTTGTTGTTCTAGAGGGACGAGCAGACTTTGGGGCTGCACTATAGCCACTGTTTTCTGCGAACGAACAAGATCATACCGCCTGCAATCAGCAGCATAACCAGCCAAACCGTAAAATAGCCCCAACGCCAGGATAGTTCCGGCATATATAGGAAATTCATGCCGTATACCCCGGTAATAAAGGTGAGCGGAATGAAAATCGTGGAAATAATGGTTAGGATTTTCATGATTTCATTCAGGCGGTTGCTGGCGATGGAAAGATATAAATCCTGAATGCCGGCCAGCAGATCTCGATACGTATCCAGCGTATCCATGACCTGGATGGTGTGTTCGTAGACGTCTCGCAGATAAGGGCGGATGACATCAGGAAGGAGCGGGGTATCCGCATGCTGCAGGGTGGTGACGACTTCCCGAACCGGCCAGATGTACTTTCTCAGGAAAATCATCTCGCGCTTGATGCGGTGGATTCGTTTTAGCAGTTTTGGATCATAGCCGGACTCTATTTGGGCTTCCAGTATATCCAGGGCTTCCCCCATTGTCTCCAGCACAATAAAGTAGCGATCCACCACGGTATCAATCAGGCTATAGGCGAGATAATCCGGTCCGCTTGTCCGGAATTTGGAATGATTGATATGGAGTCGTTCCCGGATCGCGTCGAATTCGTCGCCTACTTCTTCCAGGAAGGTAATGAGGTAATTTTCACCCACAACCAGGCTGACCTGCTCCGTCAGGATTTGCTGTTTCACGGTGTCAAACTCAAACATCTTGAGAATGGCGTAGATATTCGTCTCCGTGAACTCGCATTTGGGACGCTGATCCGTATTTAAAATGTCCTCCAACAGGAGCGGATGGAGGCTAAATGTTTCCCCAAACGCCTTGAGAATTTGCGGATTTGCCACGCCATCCACATTGATCCAGGTCACCATTGGGGTGGGTTTTAATGGATGGAGATCAGTCACCGCCTGTAGCGTTTGTTCTGCGAAATGGTCAGGTCCGTATTCAATAACCGTAATGCGAGGAGGCCCGGAAACCGCCTTGGCGCGCCCCACATAAACCAAACTTCCGGGCGGAAGACCGGCCTTTTCCGAACGTTTTATTGGGCGTGGTGGCTCCATCAGGTTATACTCGCAATCTGCGGATTGAATGACGCTGTAATAAACACACCCAAAGGGACGATTCTCCTGACTGGAAACGTCCCTTTGGGTTTGAACAGTATGTTTAGTGCCGTTTGGGTTGTCTGGCGAAACCAAGCATGATAAGTAACAAGCCCAATGCAATGGTGGTGGGCGCCACCCATTGCGGAATCCGGACCACCTGGATGCTGGTTTCCCTTACATTACCGCTTGCAACCTGTTGCCAGTCCACCCAGGTGTTTGGCATTGCCAGCAATATCAATCCGGCAATACAGACTAGGATGCCGAGTATCACCCCGATCCTCATGCGAAATGATCCTCTTAATTACGCAACTCTATACGGGTGTCCGTCCGCCGCTGATAATGCGAATCAATAGCACTGCCACGGCAACCACCAGCAGGACATGGATAAAGCCATGCATCGTGTAATCCGTAACCATGCCGAGCAACCAAAGAAACAGCAGAATGACAAAAATAGTCCAGAGCACTGGATAATCCTCCCTCAATGAATTTGTATAACGTTTTCAATGACAATTCATTGCATCGTAAGGGTGCACTGTTTTTTATGTAAGCACCGGTTGAGGGTAGCCAGACGAGTAATATTTTGCGATGCCTTCTCAAAATTGGGTTTTCATGCATTTTGGTTTCAGGACGTGCCGAAAAGCCACCATTTAAGAACGCAAATATGTTTTTAACTTTGATGATTTTCCAGAAAATCTTTCAACACGACGGCACTGTTGCGCTTTTCATCATGGGCAGCAAACACGAACGTAACCGGGCCTTGCTGGCAAGTGTGCAATAGTTCCTGAACCAAATCGGGCTTGCTGCTGAGTTCGGCGCGGTACTTCTCCTGAAAGTCCTCCCAGCGTTCCGGTTGATGGTTGTACCATTTGCGGAGCTCTGTACTGGGAGAGATTTCCTTCATCCATAGATCCAGCGCGGCGGCTTCCTTGGAAATGCCTCGTGGCCATAAGCGTTCGACCAAAATCCGTTTGCCATCCGATGGCGAGGGTGGTTCATATGCACGCTTGAGTTTGATTGAAAGCGACTGTTTTGCCATCGTTCCATTCTCCTTTTCCTTAGGAAACTCTAGCATTCTTGTAACCTCCTGAAAAATTCCCGTTGTGGCGATAAAGGCTCAAGGGTGTTTTATCTGAAGGGAGAACCTCTGCTGGTATGCCGCAACCGACACCTTGGCCGATTGGCGGATTCTTGACCAGGATTTGAAACTGGTCAAAAATAGAGAGCAGGCAGGCGCTGTTGCAAAGGATGTTGGTCATGGGCCGTAAAAGACTGTTGCCGAATCGGGCGGACTTGATTTTGAAGGCGGCAGCTGATCTGTTTGCCGAGCGCACTTACGAAAAAACCACGCTGGATGGGATTGCGGAACGTGCCGGAATAGGGAAGGGTAGCATTTACCTGGAGTTTGAAAGTAAGGAGGAAATTCTCTTTGCCCTCATCTGCCGAAGCAAACAGGCGGAGCTACATGAAATGCGACGGTTGGTGGCCAATCCGGGCGAGAGTCCGCTCAAAACGCTGAAACAGATGCTGGTTAAGAATATCGGCATGGTCTATGACGCCGTGAGTCGTAACCGGCGCAGTCCGGAAGAAATGATGCAAAGCCGGGAGCGGCTGAAAGAGCGCTTAAAGCCGTTTTTTGACGAGCGGATTGAATGCATTGAAGCTCTTTTGCTGCAAGCGGTCAAGGCTGGGGAAATCCGACCGCTTCGCAAGCCCCGAAGGACGGCTCAATTGATGATGATGGCGCTCAGAACGGCATTGCCGCCATATGAAACCAATCCCCAAAAACTTAAACTACAAAATGATGCGGCTGAAATTTTAGAGCTTATTTTTGAAGGACTTCGTCACCATGAATCATAGCGTGCGCCGTTCAAGCAACCGAAAATGGTTCGCATTGGGAGTGGTTCTCCTGTTGGTTGCGGTTTTCCTGATGAGCCGACACCTGGGGAACTTGGAGCCCAAGGCGGGTAAGGCTGAAAAATTACCCGTTCCGGTTGTGCTTACGCCGGTGAGCGCACGCACCATGCCGTTGGAAATCAAAACCATTGGCAATGTGGAAAGTATTTCCACGGTGACGCTCAAGCCCCGTATTGAAGGGCAAATTACAGGAATTCTCTTTAAAGAAGGCGATATGGTCCAAAAGGGCCAGTTGCTTTTTACGCTGGATGATCAGCCGATTCGGGCCAGCATTGCGCAGGCGCAAGCCAATGTCAGCCGGGATTTGGCTCAGATTGCCCAGGCGCGGGCACAGCTCTCGAAAGATGAAGCGCAGGTGCGTCAGGCTGAAGCCGCACTGAAGCGAGATCAAGCGCAACTGAAATATGCGGTTGCCCAAGAGCGGCGGTATGCCAAATTGCTAGAGCAGCAGTTGATTTCTCAAAGTGAATACGAACAGGTTTTGGCGACCAAGCGCGCTGCCGAAGAAACCGTGTTTGCGGATATGGCGGCTTTGCAAAACAGCAAAGCCATGCTGGATGCGGATCGGGCGGCAATTGAAAGCGCCCAGGCAAACTTGCAGGCGGATCAGGCGATTGTTGAAAGTAATCGGCTCAAGCTGGCCTATTGCTACATTCGAGCGCCCATTACAGGTCGGACGGGGAGTCTGAAAGCCAGAATCGGTGATGTCATCAAGGTGAATGAAACCCCGTTGGTGGTGATTAACCAGATTAATCCCGTGTATGTGGCTTTTTCCGTTCCGGAACAGTCAATGGATGCCATTCGGGCTGCCAGCAATGGAAAACCGCTGACAGTTTCGGTTAAAACGCGCGAAACATCCCCTGCGATACTGACCGGTAAACTCAACTTTATGGAAAACACCGTGGATACCGAGACCGGCACCATTCGGCTGAAAGCGACATTTGATAACCAGAATCGCCTTTGGCCAGGGCAATTTGTGGATGTCACCCTGGCGCTGGCGGAACAACCCAATGCGCTGGTGATTCCCTTTCAGGCCATCCAAAGCGGGCAGAATGGTGATTATGTCTTTGTTCAGGAAGCTGGAAAAGCCGTTCTTCGGACCGTGACGGTCAACCGGGTGGTTGATGGTCTGGCGGTGATTCAAGCAGGGCTCAAGCTGGGTGAACAGGTGGTGACGGATGGTCACTTCCAATTGGCGCCGGGGGCGCTGATTCAACCCAAAGTTGAACGCTTGCCCGCACCGGAGGCGCGCTAGTCCCATGAGCTTTTCACAGCTTTTCATCAGAAAACCCGTCATGACAACTTTGGTCATGGTGGGCATTCTGTTTTTTGGGATTTTGGGCTATCGGCAGATGCCGGTGAGCGATTTGCCGAACGTGGACTTTCCGACCATTCTGGTGAATGCATCGCTGCCGGGGGCCAGTCCGGAGACGATGGCCTCCTCTGTGGCAACGCCCTTGGAGCAGCAGTTTTCCACCATTGCCGGTCTGGAAACCATGAACTCCACCAGCACTTTGGGGAATACGCAAATCACCTTGCAGTTTGCCCTGAATCGGGATATTGATGCGGCAGCGCAGGACGTGCAGGCGGCCATTTCAACTGCGCTCCGTAAACTGCCTAGGGA
>DATNQC010000007.1:0-10140 GCA_036702885.1 Oculatellaceae cyanobacterium
GGCGTATCAGGCCATTCGTCGCGTGGTGTCGCCATTGACGCATGATCGGTCTTTAGCGCCGGATGTCGAGAAAATCGCCGCGCTGATTGATGACGGAACCTTGCCGCAATTGGTTACACAGTTTGAAAGCCAACCCGCATAAGGAGATTTCTATGGTATCCACGCATCCATCCGCGCAACTTCCATTGAACGGGGCTCCTCGCGGCAGTCAGTTGGTTTGCAAGAACTGGTTGTCCGAAGCGGCATACCGGATGTTATTGAATAATCTGGACCCGGCTGTGGCGGAAGAACCGCAAGCTCTGGTGGTGTATGGCGGTACGGGGAAAGCGGCGAGAAATCCGGAATGTCTGCTGAAAATTCTGACAACCCTGAAAACGCTGGAAGCGGATGAAACGCTACTCGTTCAATCCGGAAAGCCCGTGGGCGTCCTCAAATCCCATCCGGATGCTCCGCGGGTTCTCATTGCCAATAGCAATCTGGTGCCGGCCTGGGCGGACTGGGAGCATTTCCGGGAATATGAGCGGATGGGCCTCACCATGTACGGGCAGATGACGGCAGGAAGCTGGATTTACATCGGTTCGCAGGGCATTGTGCAAGGAACCTATCTGACTTTTGCCGAGGCGGCCCGTAAACATTATGGCGGCGATTTGTCCGGAAAATTTGTTTTATCCGCCGGCTTGGGCGGTATGGGTGGTGCGCAGCCGCTAGCGGTCAAAATGAACGGTGGTGTTTTTCTGGGCGTGGAAATTGACCCGGCCCGAATCCAGAAACGCCTGGAAACAGGCTATCTTGACAAGTTTACGGAGTCCCTGGACGAGGCCCTGGCTTGGGTGAATGAAGCCGTTGCACAGCGGCAGGCGGTATCCATTGGGTTGCTAGGGAACGCGGCGGCCATTCATACAGAATTAGTTCGCCGCAATGTGATCCCGGATCTGGTAACCGATCAGACGTCTGCGCATGACGCATTGGCGGGTTATATACCGGAAGGCTTGACGCTTGCGGAAGCCGCCCGATTGCGCCAGGATAATCCGACAGAACATATCCGGCTGGCTAAAGCCAGTATGGCCAAGCAGGTGCAAGCTATGCTGACATTTCAGCAAAAGGGCAGCGTGGTGTTTGATTACGGGAATAACATTCGCCAACAGGCCCATGATGAGGGTGTGCAAAACGCTTTCGATATTCCCGGTTTTATTCCGGAATACATTCGCCCCCTATTTTGTGAGGGAGCCGGGCCGTTCCGCTGGGTGGCGCTTTCCGGCGATCCGGAAGATATTTATATAACCGATCAGGCTTTATTGGAAGCGTTTCCAGAAAACAAGCCCTTGCAAAGCTGGCTGAAACTGGCGCAACAACATATTCAGTTCCAGGGACTGCCAGCTCGGATCTGTTGGTTGAACTACGGAGAGCGTGCCAAGGCAGGCAAAATCTTTAACGATTTGGTGGCCTCCGGGCGCGTTAAAGCACCGATTGTGATCGGGCGCGATCACCTGGATTGTGGTAGCGTGGCATCTCCCAACCGGGAAACCGAAGGTATGCTGGATGGTTCGGATGCCATTGCGGATTGGCCGATCCTCAATGCCCTTATTAATGCAGTGAACGGGGCCACCTGGGTATCGTACCATCATGGCGGCGGTGTGGGCATTGGCTATTCCCTGCATGCGGGCATGGTGATTGTAGCGGATGGCACACCGGAAGCGGAAGCCCGTTTACAGCGCGTGTTGACGTCAGATCCCGGCATGGGCGTGCTGCGCCATGTGGATGCCGGCTATGAAAAAGCCAAGGCTGTTGCCCGTGAAAAGGGCGTGAAAATCCCGTTTTGGGACTGACCATGAAAACGCTGATTCACAATATTGGACAATTGCTCACTCTGAATCCAGCCGCGGATGGATTAGGGGAAAGCATCGGCATGGCGGTGTTGATTCAGGATGAACGCATTGTCTGGATTGGCGAGACGCAAGAAGTAGATTCGGGGCGTGCGGATGTTGTGATTGATGCCAGGGGTGGTCTGGTTACACCGGGGCTGATTGATTCCCACACGCATGCCATCTTTGCCGGGAATCGGGCCAATGAGTTTGAAATGCGGCTGCAAGGTAAAAGTTATCTGGAAATTGCAGCCAGTGGCGGCGGCATTTTAAAAACGGTTGAAGCAACCCGGCAAGCCTCAGCGGAAGAATTGTACGCACTGACCCGCAAACGGTTGCTTCGTATGCTGAGCTATGGTGTGACCACGGTTGAAGTCAAAAGTGGCTACGGTCTGGATTTTGAAACCGAACGGAAGTGCTTGCGCGTGCTACGGCAATTGCAATCGGATCTGCCGATGACCATTGTACCCACCTATATGGGGGCGCATGATATTCCGCCGGAATTCAAAGGGCGAACGGATGACTATGTGGATTTGCTGTGCCAGGAATATATCCCGGCTGTTGCAGCGGAGGGACTCGCTGTTTTTTGTGATGTGTTTTGCGAGCAAGGTTATTTTGACGTGGCGCAATCCCGTCGGATTCTGGAAGCGGCACGGCAGCATGGCCTGCACCTAAAAGTGCATGCAGAGGAATTTTGCGAATTGGGTGGCGCGGAACTGGCGGGTGAATTACGGGCGACATCTGCGGATCATTTGCTGCATATCGGCGAAAAAGGCATTGCCGCGTTGAGGGCGGGAGGCGCTGTTGCGACCTTGCTGCCCGGTACTGCGTTTTATTTGCGCCTGGAACAGTATGCGCCGGCTTCAGCGCTCATCGCTGCGGGAGTACCGGTTGCGTTGGCGACGGACTTCAATCCTGGTAGTTGTGCGATTGATAATCTGCAGTTGATTATGAGTTTGGCCTGCCTGCAAATGAATATGACACTGTCAGACGTGCTGAAAGGCGTGACGCGCCATGCTGCCAAAGCCGTGGGATTGGAGGCGGATCGGGGCTATCTTGCTGTTGGCTCAAGAGCCGATCTGGTGCTCTGGGACGCGTTGGATTACCAGGAATTGTTGTATTACGTGGGACGCAACCCAGTGCGCGGGGTTGTTGTTAGCGGGACGTATTTTTCACGGGAACAGTTGGAAGCGCAAAGCCTTTCCGAAACGACACCCTGAAAAGGGGCGCTTATTTTTTGCCGGTTCTGGCTTGGATACAGGCTTCCAGTGAAATGGCGTCGTATAAATCATTGTCAAACAGTTCGGAAAATTGTTGGTATTCTGCCAAGGGTAATTCCTCTAACGTGCAGCCTTTTGCCAAACAATGCGCCACCAACCGACCGACAAGGGCGTAAGCATCTCGAAAGGGCATGCCTTTGTGGGTGAGGTAATCCGCCAGATCCGTGGCATTCAGAAAGCCTTGTCGGGTTGCTGCTGCCATGCGCTCCGGTTTGGCGGTCAGGCCATCAATCAGGGACGCCAAAGCCCGTAGACACAATTCAACCGTGTCCATCGCATCAAAAAGCGCTTCCTTGTCTTCTTGCATATCCTTGTTGTAGGCGAGTGGCAGCGCTTTCATCACGGTGAGCAAAGTCATGAGACTTCCATAGACTCGACCGGCTTTGCCCCGAACCAGTTCAGCCACGTCCGGATTCTTTTTTTGCGGCATGATGCTGCTGCCCGTTGTGTGGGCGTCCGCAAGCGTGATAAAGCTGAATTCCTGCGTGCTCCAGAGAATAATCTCTTCAGAGAGACGGCTCAGGTGCGTCATCAGAATGGCGAATGCGGCCAGGGCTTCTAACGCAAAATCCCGGCAGGAAACGGCATCCAGCGGGTTTTCAATAATGCCGTCAAAATTTAGCGCTGCCGCAACAGCATGACGATCCAGGGGAAACGTACTGCCTGCCAAGGCGCCCGCTCCCAGGGGACTGTAGTTCAGGCGTTTCAGGCAATCCTGTAGCCGTCCTTTGTCGCGCTCTAGCATGGCAATATAGGCGTTCAGATGCATCCCAAACGTGACGGGCTGTGCTGGTTGCAAGTGGGTGTAGCCAGGCATCACCGTGTGTTGATGTTGAGATGCCTGGGTGTATAACGCCTTTTGTAATTGGTCTACTGCCTGTAGAATGCGGTGGAGCGCATCCCGAAGGTAAAGCCGTAGATCCAAAGCAACCTGGTCGTTTCGGCTTCGTCCTGTGTGGAGTTTTTTGCCGGGCGCACCAATGCGGCGGGTCAATTCCAATTCCACAAAGGTGTGGATATCCTCCACCTCTGGATCAATGGCCAGTTTACCACTGTCCAGTTCCGCCAGAATGATTTGCAGTTCGTGGATAATCAATTCGGCTTCTTCCGTGGGGATGATGCCTTGCTGGCCCAGCATGCGGGCATGAGCAATGCTCCCCTGAATGTCATACGGATACAGGCGTTGATCAAATGCAATAGAGCGATTTAATTGCTCAACAACGGCATCCACGGCCCCGCTGGTGCGTCCTTGCCACAGTTTACTCATGAATCGGCCTCCTTGCCTATTCAATCGAAGACAGCAAGGTGGTTTGTGCTTTGGCCATCATTTTGGCACGCACCTTCAGCGGCAGCCCGAATAGGGTGATAAAGCCTTCCGCATCGCTGTGGCGGTACAGTTCCCCCGTGGTGAAGCTGGACAGTTCCGCATCATAGAGCGAATAGGGGGACTGCATGCCTTGAGGAATCAGGTTGCCTTTGTACAGCATCAGTTTGACTTCCCCCGTCACGGTTTGCTGTGTGGCATCGACAAAGGCATCCAGCGCTTCCCGAAGCGGAGTGTACCATTCGCCGCTGTATACGAGTTCTGCGTATTTAATGGCGAGCATTTGTTTGACGCTGAGGGTTTGGCGATCCAAGCAGAGTTGCTCTAGCATTTGGTGGGCTTTGTACAAAATAGCGCCACCGGGATTTTCGTACACGCCGCGCGCCTTGAGACCGACCACGCGGTTTTCCACCATATCCGTAATGCCGATGCCATGCTTGCCGCCAAGCTCATTGAGAGTTTTCAGCAAATCAACAGGGCTGGGGCGTGTGCCATTGATGGATACGGGCAAGCCTTTTTCAAAGCCGATAGTAATGACCTCTGCGCCATCCGGCGCTTCTAGCGGAGAGGCGGTCCGCTGTAGCAGGCGCGGGTAATCAGGCGCATTGGCGGGATCCTCCAGTTCCAGCCCTTCATGGCTCAAGTGCCACAGGTTGCTGTCACGGCTATAGGATTCGCTCTTTTTATTGGGGTAAGGAATGCCTCGTTCTTCCAGATACGCAATGGCATCTTCGCGAGAGCGAATGTTCCAGAGCCGCCAGGGGGCGATGATGGCAAAATCCGGTGCGAGCGCCTTGACGGAGAGCTCAAAGCGAACCTGATCATTCCCTTTTCCGGTTGCACCATGACAAATGGTGTCTGCACCTTCTTCACGCGCCACATCAACCAGCACCTTGGCAATCAACGGACGGGCCATGGCGGTGCCTAGCAAATAATTTCTTTCATAAATGGCGCCAGCTTTCAGGCAGGGGTAGATGTAGTCGGTGACAAATTCGGATTCCACTTTTTTGATGTGCAGCTTGCTGGCGCCGGATGCAAGGGCGCGTTGTTCCAACCCTTCCAGCTCTTTCCCCATGCCGACGTCGACGCAGACGGCAATCACTTCGCAGTCATAGTGTTCTTTAAGCCAGGGAATAATAACCGTGGTATCCAATCCCCCGGAATAGGCCAAAACAATTTTGTGGGGCGCTGCTGCAGGTTGTTCCATAGGGTAAAAAACTCCTCTGCTGATGGGTGTAATGATTCAGTGCTTAGTTGTGATCAAAAACGTTTCGCTTGTGTTTGGTTAGAAAACATTCCCCGCACCAATGGTTAATTTGCATAATTCTCTGCCTAAAACAGAAAAACTTTCCCAAGATGTTCTCAGGTAGCGTTGATTATACGTGAGCGTCATCTGGTTTCAAGGTTTTTTTGAAGCAGGCAATACAGCCTGAGACGCATCAGGCGAGGAAGATGTGTCAGTATACCTAAGACAGCGCACCCAAACGGGAATAAAAGAGCGTTTACGAAGATTGCTTGCCAATGGAGTAAATCTTCAGCATGTTGGTTGCGCCTTTCATTTGGGTATCCCCGGCGCAAAATACCACGCTATCTCCCGGCTGCAACAAACCTTGCTCCAAAATCACCTTTTCGCCGTTTTCCAGTGTTTCGTCAGTATCTCGGCCCATTTCCAGAAACAGCGGCGTTACACCCCAAAGCAGGCTCATGCGGTTGCACACATCTTCTTTGGGTGTCAGGGCGATGATGGGGCGTGTGGGTTTGATTTTGGATACCCGCTGCGCCATGCTGCCGGAGTTGGAAAGAACAACAATCGCCTTTGCATTGGCTTTACGGGCTGCATAGCTAGCCGTGTGCGCAATGGCGTGATAGAAGCTGGGAGAAACGATGCGGCTTTCTTCTGCGGGTCGGTCCAGTTTATCGATGACGCTTTTTTCCGCTTCCCGAATGATTCGCGCCATCATTGCAACGGTTTCGACCGGATAATCCCCAACGGAGGTTTCCCCGGAGAGCATCACGGCATCGGTGCCATCGAATACCGCGTTAGCAACGTCGCTGACATCCGAACGGCTCGGTTGCAAGGAGTGAGTCATGGATTCCAGCATTTGCGTGGCGATAATGACTGGTTTTTCTGCAGCGTTGGCTTTGGCAACCAGCATTTTTTGAGCAACCGGCACCTGTTCGGGACGCAGCTCCACACCTAAATCGCCGCGGGCGACCATCAGGCCATCCGCTTCTTTCAGGATGTTGTCGATATCATTCAGCGCTTGGGGTTTTTCGATCTTGGCGATGACAGGCGGGCAGGTCAGGCCAAAGCTCTGGATGAACTGTTTCAGATCGACAATATCTTGAGCCCGCTGTACGAAGGAAAGCGCTATATAGTCAACGCCCGCTTCAACCGCCATGCGTGCGTCTTCCTTGTCTTTATCGGTCAGCGCGGCGATGGGCAACGTAATGCCTGGAATGTTAATCCCTTTCCGCGCTTCCAGCGTACCGCCCTGAATGACCTGACATTTCACCGTATCCGGGCTGATGCGCTCCAACACTTCCAGGTGAATCTTGCCGTCATCAATCAGGACGATGGCTCCCGGTTCCAGCGCGCCAATCAATTCGGAGACTTTGGTTGCGATGATCCCTGGACTGCTTTCATCGGTCCGGGAGGTGAATTCCACCAGCGTATAATCCTCAAGCGGAATGGGTTGGTTGTCTTTCAGCGTGCCTGTACGGATTTTGGGACCCTGTAAATCGGCCAATATCGCCACCGGCTTTTCGGCTTCCCGGGACACGGAGCGAATCAGTTGGATGCGTTCCTGCTGTTCTTTCGGACCGCAATGCGACAGATTCAAACGAAACACATCGACACCGGTCAATAGAAGCTTTTTGAGCGTTTCAGGCGCGATGGACGCCGGACCCAGTGTGGCCACAATTTTGGTGCGTTTAACCTGACCCAGATCCTGGGTTGCAAATACACGATTGGGGGAAGCTGTCATCGTCGTTGTCATACAATTCCATCTTAGCGGAGTGTTTTCGCCCGGATTCATGCGGACAAAAGACTCTAGTGTACTAATGACACTATGAAACCAAAAGCACACCGCGCTTTCAAGCAAGACCGGTGAATGGGCTTATGCCAGCGTGGCGTGTTTTATGCGTGATGGGCGCAACCTCGAAGCTCATCCAGGGAGGCAATGCCTTCTGATTCGCACCAGTCCTGAAGCTGTTGTCTGATTTCCACAAAGACGGTGGGATGTCGGAAGCAGGCCGTGCCGATTTGCACCATGGAGGCGCCGGCCATTAGGAATTCCAGTGCATCATTTGCATTGCTAATGCCGCCCACCCCGATAATGGGCGTTTCCGGGAAATGCTTGTGTAGATTCCAGATGGCATGCAGAGCCACTGGCTTGATGCCGGGACCGCTGTAGCCGGCAGAAACGCGCGGAAGCACCGGCTTGCGTTTCCGAATGTCAATGGCGACACCTAGCAGCGTATTAATGGCCGTTAATCCATCCGCGCCGCCTTCCAATGCCGCACCGCCAATGGCAACGATATCCGTGACGTTGGGTGTTAACTTGGCGAACACCGGCTTTGAAAAAACGTTTTTTACTGCGGAAACCGCACTCCGAACAGAATCCGCCGCGCTGCCAAAATGGACGCCGCCTTTTTCGACATTCGGGCAGGACAGGTTCAGTTCCAAAGCGGCAATGGTATGGCCTGCCGCATGCGTCAGAACCGCTTCGGCCATCTTGGCAAAATCGGCGCTACTATGAGCGGAAATGCTGAGAATCACCGGTAATTCGTAAGGGGCCAGCGAGGGGAGATCCTTTTCCAGCGTGTAAGCTAGCCCTGGATTTTGCAGGCCAATACTGTTCAGCATGCCAATGCCGGGGAGTTCAACGGTGCGGGGTTGAATGTTGCCGCTCTGAGGCTGTGCAGTGACTGTTTTGGTGACAATGCCGCCTAACGCGGTTTTAAGTGGAAACAGCTCATGAAACAGATGCGGATTGAACGCGCCCGAGGCGTTGAGAAGCGGGCTGTTAAAATGAATCCCCGCAACGGTTGTTTCCATGGAAGGTTTCAGGACGGGCATGACGGAACCTCTTGGCAGGAGCTTTCAGTAGGAAGATGCGTGTTCCAACGGATGCTGCGCGCATCAAACACGGGGCCTTCAGCGCATACTTTGGAAGGGAGTGCCTGATCCGTCCGCTGAACCACGCAACCCGTGCAAGCTCCAGTGCCGCAGGGCATGTGTTCTTCCAAAGAAACGCGCATTTGCAGGTGCGGATTCATTTTGTGCAGGAGTTGCACCACGGCTTCCATCATCCGGGTGGGGCCGCAAACATAGGCTTGTTCGGCATGTTTGACGCGATCCGGTTGCGTCATCAGCAAATCGCAGACATTCCCATGTGCGCCAGCGGAACCATCATCCGTGGCCAGGTAGAACTGATCGCCGAACAGTTGTTTTAAAGCGTCTTCCAACCCGATTTCCGAAGCGCTCCGCACTCCATAGAAGCAGGAACCCGGCTCATTGCCCAGAGTTTGCTGAACAAGCCCCCAGTGATACAGCGGTGCAATCCCAATGCCCCCACCAATCAACAGGGTTTTTTCCGGTGATGCAGGCGTCTCAAAGCAGTTTCCCAAAGGACCCAAAATGTTCAGGGTTTCCCCTGAACCCAATTTCCACATCAGTTGGGTGCCGCGTCCGACCCGTTTGTAATACAGATCAAACGAGCCGTCCTCCTGAACAGAAAGCACGCTGAACGGACGCCGGAAGTGAAAACCGGAGGTGGGCAGATCCAGCATGACAAATTGTCCGGGGGCGCATTGAAAGTTCCCGTGGCGGGGCTTTACGCGAAGCCGTTTCAATGCCTGGCCGCACGCTTCATTGAAAATTACCGTGCATGGCCAGTCTTTTACAGGAAAAAGCGGTTTCATCGGGGAATGGGTACTTTATTAAGGATTTGTTTTACAACATCGGAGGGTTTGATGTCATCCAGTTCCGCATCGGCGGATAGGATTAACCGGTGCTGGATGACCGCCGGGGTGACGGCTTTAACATGATCCGGCGTAACGTAGCTTTGGCCGTGAATCGCAGCATAGGCCCGGCTGGCTGCCAGTAGGGCCAGTGCTGCGCGAGGGCTGCAACCTAGTTCAATGTTTGGGTTTTTGCGGGTATTTTGGATGATTTCAAGAATGTAATCCAACATTGCATCCGTCACGGTAATGTCTTTGAGCCGGTGACGGCATTCCAGAAGCTCGCTTGCGCTGGCAACCGGTTGCAACGATGGTCTTTGAAAACGCCGGGTGCCGTACTGGGAGGCATTGGCAAGCAAGGCCTTTTCTGCTTCAGGGCTGGGGTATCCCATGTTGATTTTGAGCAGGAAACGGTCCAGTTGCGCTTCCGGCAAAGGGAAGGTGCCTTCCAGTTCAATCGGGTTTAGTGTGGCAATAACCGTAAACAGGGGCGATAGGGGGTGCCTCTCGCCATCCGTGGTGACTTGATGCTCTTCCATAGCCTCTAGCAAGGCGGATTGGGTTTTGGGCGGCGTCCGGTTGATTTCGTCCGCAAGCAGAAGCTCTGTAAAAACCGGTCCTTTCCGAAAGGAAAAGCTTTTGGTGTTCAGGTCGTAAATGCTGGTGCCGGTGATTTCCGCAGGGAGCATGTCCAGTGTGAGCTGAATGC
>DATNQC010000009.1:0-2663 GCA_036702885.1 Oculatellaceae cyanobacterium
GAAGACAGCCTGATGCGTAAATTTGGCGGGGACCGCATTGCCGGCATGATGGACATGCTGGGCGTGGATGAAACCATGCCGATTTCTGCGGGGATGGTGTCCCGTGCCATTGAAGGCGCTCAGCGGAAGGTGGAAGCCTACTACTTTGATATCCGCAAAAACATTCTGCAGTATGACGACGTGTTGACTGAACAGCGTCGCCTGATTTACGACCAGCGACGGAAGGTGCTGAACGGGGAAAACCTGCGCGATTCCATCCTGCACATGGTGTCTCAAGTGATGGAGCGCGTGGTGACTTCGCATCTGCCGCCCAATACCACGCCGGAAGATTGGGATGAAACCGTGGTGGATGAGATGCTGGTGACTCTGCACAGCATTGCGCCCCAGTTGTCTCATATTGATAAAGCGGCGCTGGCAGGTAAGACCCAAGCCCAGATTGTGGAATTGTTCCGCACGGAAGGCGTGCAGGTCTACCATCAACTGGAGCAGGAGCTTTCCCGAATTTCCGGTGAGTTGCAGCAAACGCACGGCGTCACGCTCAGCGGCCTGGAAGATGAAGAGGAAGAAGAACGTCTGGCCAAGCTTACGCCGGAGCAAGTGGCTGAAATCCGCCACCCGCTACGCCGGATTGAGCGCGATATTCTGCTATCCGTGATTGATAACCGCTGGATTGACTACCTGCACAACCTGGATGGTTTGCGGGAAGGGATTGGGTTGCGTGCGTATGGGCAGAAAGATCCGCTGATCGAGTACAAGCGGGAGGCGTTTGAGCTGTTCCAGAACCTGACGTATGACATTCAGCGCGATACGGTCATGATTCTCTTCAACACCCGCATTGAGATTCAGTTGCAGCGGCAGATGGAAGAGCCGATGCCGCTGGAAGGCGATATCGAAATGCACCATACCCCGCTGACGGAAGCGCTGGAGCAAGGCAACACCCTGGAATTGCAAGGCGGTCATCTGCCGGGAGACGCCGAAGAACCTTCGGATGATGCCACCATAGCTTCTGCGTCGCCTGAGAAAAAAAAGAATCATAAAACGAGCAAATCCAAACCTTTTTGAGGTTTATAAGAAACGTCAGGCACTTGACAGTTCACACTGTTCGGTTTAAACTGCATTCACTTTGAGTTGTATCAGAAGAAGATATCTCGCCTTTTATGATGCCGTCTCTGATGAACACAATTGCAGCCGCTCAAGCCGTTTGTATGGCTTGTTGCTGTTGTTGTGTTAGCGCGCGAGCGGCATCGGAGCGGTTATGTTGATGTAAACCTCTAGAATACATTTCCCATTATTCCGAACAGCCGATCGCACAATCCAGCGGTCGGCTGTTTTCTTTTAATCCAAGCAGAAAGTACAGACAATGGTTGCGACATCTTCCTTATCAGCGCTTTCCACCCCCTTGCCTCCACCGGCAGTTATACTGTCTGCGCCACCTGCGCCCCCGACGAATCCAGCCATGCAAAAACCCTATATGACTTTTGAGGATCTACCGGAGCTGCCCCCGGCGGATGTTCTGGTGGTGCTGGCGCACCCGGATGATGAAATTGCAGGCTTGTCCGGCACCATTGATCAGCTGGCGCGAAGCGGAAAGAGCGTTCAAGTGGTGTATGCCACCAACGGAAGCGGTGGCGAAGATGTTTCCGGTCGGAATCTGTCCGATGATGTACTGGGTGATGTCCGCTCTTATGAAGCCGTACAGGCCGCCCGCTCCCTAAATGCGGAGCGTCCGCCGTTAATTCTGGATTTTACGGATGGCAAGACAGACGCTTTCCCGGATGCCTTGAAAGCGCAACTGCGGGCTGTTTTGCTCCAGATTCAGCCTTCCATGCTGCTGATGGCGAACCCGCAGGATGGTATCACCGGACATCCTGATCATAAAAATGTGGCCCGCTATCTCCAGGAAGAATTGGATGCGCTGGGTGAGGGCAGAACGCTGCGCGATCAGCAGGATCGTCAAAAGATTGCCAAACTGCTGCAAAGCGGAGCGGTGTATCAGGCATTTTTCCCGCAATCTGCGGCAAATCCGTTTCGCCAGTTTTTCCCCTTATCGAATCCCTCCTGGCGGGGGGTCCAGTTCCAACCCGATGCCAACGCCGATCTCAAGGTCTTTCTCCCGCCGGATGTTCGGGCTCGTAAAGCGCAGTCAATGGGGCAGCACCGCTCCCAGTATCGCAATGAGGATATTCAAAACCTGGCCGGCTTTTATTCGATGTATCCCTACGAAACCTTTACCCGTTATCAGATTAAAACCGGCCAGGCCCTACCCCAGTTCCAGCCGAGCCTGGCGGTGCTGCAAAACACGAATCCGGTGAATAGTCCCGCTCCTTCGACGATAAGGCTTTTGGTGTGATGGCAACCCCTGCGTTTCAACCGGGTGCGACGGTCTGGTCGCCGCTGATGCCAACCCCGACGGGTGCCTTGCGAGGGCTGCCAGCATCCGGGAACGCATCCACACTTTATGCTGCGCCGTTTCCCATAACGACTTTGGGAAAAACGGACGTCAATGAACAACCCGATGCGAGACAGGAGAAAAAAGATCCTTCCACACTGGGGAAAATCTGGAAGAACATCATTCTCTTTGCGCCAGTCCTGGGTTTTATTGGCAGTTCCACGCTGATTATCAAATCACTGCCTCGCGGCTTTAAAACAGGGTTGGTGAATGG
>DATNQC010000012.1:0-2250 GCA_036702885.1 Oculatellaceae cyanobacterium
TCCGATCACACGCAGAAAGAATTTATCAACTGGACGCTGAATGATCTGAGCCAGAAACATCCGGAGGCGATTAAAGCCGCTAAACTAGGTCCCCCGGAAATCAAATTGATGTTTGAGACGAACCACATGGATCTCATTACCAATTTCTGGCGTCGGTTTTACCGTTTTAGCCGCGCGGCGGAGTTCGCCCGGTATGCGTATTATGAAACCCTGGAAAGCAACGGCAAGCAGGCTATTGTGCAGGCGAACCTGGATTACGAAAATGGACAGGTGACTAGGGTCAACCTGCAGATGCGCCATGAGCGCGGCGGTTGGCGACTGGCCTATTTGGAATCCGGGTTGGGCTTTTAGATATACCCTACGAACCCGGCTGCAAATAGGAGCAAAGCTCCTGATTAGTCTGCAAGCCGCCAGCTTGTGGAATCAGGCGAAATTGACAAGGGTTATACCCTTGCTCCTTCAGCTTGCAGGTGAGGATGTGCAGGGTTTCCTTTGAAATACACGGTGTTCTGGAAAGAATCCAGCCGTATTCATGGGACGGATGGCCGATAATCGCATACTGATAATCGGGGTCCACGTATAAAATCCAGTAATCGCGCGCGGCTATAAAGCGCCACCCCAATGCGTCCACAAACGTTGCCCGCAGCTTGGCGTGAGAAACGGGATCGGTAACCTCTGCGCGGCCTTCCACCTGTCGATTGCCGCCATTGCAGGCATGAAGAATCCCGATTCTTCCATCCGATAGCACGGAATACTCCACCGTGGTGTCGGACATGCAGTTTCTTTCTGCAAATTTCGGAATGGCGGCAATCTCGTACCACTTTCCGGCAAAGCTCTCCAGATCAACATAAGAAACCGGTTCCGGCAATGGAATGACGGCTTCCGCATGCTGACAAAAGATCAGCGCCGTCAGTCCCAGACTCAAGCCCAAGCGAATGCCAAGCTGCTTCATGATAACCCCTCCCATCGCTACTATGGCAGTGCTTTATGGTGGATGCAAGCTCGACAGGTAGGTAGTTTTTAAAATCGGCTCACACGGACGTTACATTGGACGGCTTAGGCGAATCGACATTTAGCTTTCTAAGGACGTAGTTTCAAGTAAATGACGAAGCCGAGCAGCGCGTTAACGCACAAATGCCCCTCAGCAAGCTTCAATGTCGATTCGTCCTAGTATTCAATGCCTTTGCGGGCCTTAACGCCAATATCCCAATAATGCTTGATAGGGCGAATTTCCGAGACGAGATGCGCCATTTCAATAATTTCAGGGTGGGCACGACGCCCGGTGAGGACAATTTCCAGTTCCGGCGGCTTGTTAGCCAGCAATTCCTTCATTTCTTCCAGGGGGATCAAGCCCAGATCGATAGCGATATTGGCTTCATCCAGCACCAGCAATTGGTATTTCCCGGAGAAGGCGGCTCTTTTGGCGATTTCCCATCCGTTGGAAATCTCAATGGCGTCCTCTTCCCGCATATTGTGGGTAAAGACGATGCGGTTTAGCCCGGCCTGAACAATGGTCAACTGGCGGGAAATCTGCGGGCTGAGCTGGCGTGCGGAAAATAGCTCGCCGTAGTCATTTCCGCCCTTGGTAAAGAGGATGAGCAATACATTCCAGCCACGGCCCAGTGCGCGAAAAGTCAACCCAAGGCTTGCGGTTGTTTTCCCCTTTCCATCGCCCGTGTAGACCTGTATATAGCCAAGTTCTGAGAATTTTGGGTTGACAAGCTCACTCACAAAGCCCGTTTCAGCAGGTTCAGGCTTTGCATTCTCGTCTTCCCGACGCTTTCCCTCGGTGGGGTCGGGTGTCTGCATGTCCGTGTCTCTCATATCTTCCATTGAACCAAAACCGAGTCCTCTTGAACACCCCGAAATGGAAAGACCGGTTGGAGCATTTGTATTATCAATCCGTCACCACTTTTTGCTTTGGATATAATATCCTTGCATTTCCTCCCAAGTCAGGATGATTTCATGTTCTCGCCTCGTCAACCTTCCCGGCAAATCATTCGCACTCCGGCCTACCCCTGGCTGCTGGATGATGCCGGCTTTGTCCGGGCCGGACATGTGCTGAAGCTGATTGATATCAGCGGGAGCGAGGCTGCCTTGCAGCATTTGAACCGCAATGGGCAGCGGAACCTGGTTGTGACCGCCTCCCTGGATCGCACCAACTTTAAACAGCCCATCCGGTTGTGGGAGATGATTAGTCTGGAAAGCCGGATTACACAGGTCTGGAACACTTCGATGGAAGTCCAGGTG
>DATNQC010000016.1:0-1860 GCA_036702885.1 Oculatellaceae cyanobacterium
AACCAAAGGGAAAGCGTTGCTTATCGTAGCCAATCAGTTGGCGGACGCCTGCCAACCGGCATAATAGTGCCATGCTGACGGATTTTCTCAGGAGAAAGACCGTATCATACTGCCCCGCTTTTAGGAGTTGGAGCCGTTCTACCGTTGATTTCGGCTCCAGAAAGATGCGATCCAGGTAGGGGCATGGGGCTAAAAGCGGTTGAGTGGTCCGGCTCGCCAGTAGATCAATGGCAGTATTCGGAAACAACTGACGAAGATTGCGGATGAGCGGGACTGTCAAGACCGTATCGCCAATGTAACGTAACGGAATGACCAGAATGCGACGAGGAGGGACGAGCTTCATGGGGTTAACGCTTTTGTTTGGTCAGGCTAAGCAGCCGAAACAGCAGGCAGCAGAATGCGCCAAGCAGGATTAATCGTCCCCATGGGCTGAACAGCAGGGGTTTAAGCAGTATCTTTAAAAGCAGAAACGTACCTAATGCCCATAAAAGCAGCACTTTCCATCGGATGGGCTGGAGTTTACGGGTGTTCTGCTCCTGCAAGGCGGCTTGATAGCGCTTGTCATATTCAGCCCGGCGAATGGGATTATTCAGCGTTTCATACGCTTCGTTCAGCTCCTGCATCCGGGCATTCATAGGCCCTTTGAGCCGTGTATGGTAGAGGTCTGGGTGATATTTTCGCACCAACGCCCGGTAGGCGTTGGTCAAGACTTCCAGGCTGGCGTCCGGCTGAATTTCCAGGATTTTGTAATAGTCCTTCATAGGCTCCATTATACGGCGAACCTAGCAAAAGGCGGGCTGCTTTGGGATTAGTGGAGCGACTGAGGATTACTGGCGCCAACAACCGTTAAAGGCTGGTTGAGGAATTTGATAGGATTGAGCGGCGTTCCGTTGGCTACAACTTCAAAATGCAGGTGTGGGCCGGTCGAGTTGCCTGTATTGCCGACTCTGGCAATGAGTTGGCCTTTCTGCACCGTCTGCCCGACATTCACCAGGAGCTTGGAGCAATGGGCATAATGCGTTCTATAGCCATGACCGTGATCCACGGCGACAAAGTTGCCATAGCCGGACTTCCAGCCACTATAGACCACTTTACCTGCTTCGGCAGCGACAATCGCGGTGCCTAATGGTGCGGCCATATCGATTCCCTGATGCGGACGTCCCCAACGGAGCCCGAAACCGGAGGAAATCAGCGCGTTCTGAACAGGCTGCAAGAGCTTGAGGACTTTTTTGCCGGGAGGATTAAGGTCGATTCCTTTTTCGCTGGTGGAAAAATCGTCTACATGAGGCACAAACATCCCGTCAGGATTCTCTTCGGTCACCCAGGGTTCATCCAGGGCTTCCATATCACTAGGCAGCTTGGCGGGCTTTGGGATGTAAATCATGCTGGCCATGTAGTTTTTCAGCATTTCGGTTGTGGTGCTATCGGTGGATAGCGTTTGGAGTTGCTGAAGGGCCGAAAGGCCTTGAAGCGCAATGAGTGAGGCCCTGGCAAGAATTTCCCGGGTTTCTTCAATGACCGAGGGTTGAATTTCACTGACTTCCGGCTCGACAGTGGCAAAAGCTTTGCCGGGTGCGAGAATCATCGAAACAATTCCCAGAAAAGCCGCCAATTGAAGGCAAAAACGCCGGTTTGTAAAGGGTTCTTTCATACTCAAACAATCGTTCTGCCGGAAGAAGGCTAAGAAATCCAGTCTTTGCTGAACTTTACGTACACAAAATAACGCCTGAAAAACTATGGGGGGATGTTAGCAAAAATTGCAGAGCGGGACAATGTTGATCCAGGCTGATGGATCTTTCAAAACTGAAAGCTGCCTTCCGGAAAGTAAGTAATACTCTAGTATTCCGCTTTGATCTATAG
>DATNQC010000021.1:0-3978 GCA_036702885.1 Oculatellaceae cyanobacterium
TTTTTCCGAGCCATACAGCTTGATTACTGTTCAAGGGGCGAAACAACGGGGCTGGATTGGCGAGGATAAAATAGATTTGGAACAGTTGCGACAAGAAATCTTTTACTCCATTGACCGGGAAGGCCCGGCGTTCTTTAAGGAAGTTGCGCAAAAAATTTCGGACAAACACAAGGAATGTTCCACACGTGATTTGGAGCAAGCCGTGCTTAAGCTTGTGGAATCCGGCAGATTGATGGTTTATCGGGGAAGGCCGGAACAACAGGAGAAACCGGAAACGTTGCAAGATGGCTCCTTCGGTACAATGTATGCCCTGCAACCGGATGCCGTTTTTATCACTCCCTCGCAAGCAAGGGCGCGGGGATGGCTGGAGGCAGGTAGGGACCGCTTGGCTTTATCCGGCAAAGAAGGAGCAGAAAAGCTGTTGCCCCTTTTAAGGAGGTTGGGCAGCCTCTATAGCAGGGGTGCTAAATCCACCATTAAATATATGGACTTGACGGGTTTGGAGCTGCCAGGTGGCGGTACGCTTAGGCTGCTTTTGGAAGATGTCCCGCCGGAATCAATGAAAGCTCTGGGAGAAGTTTTTGAATGCTTGGATGCGGTGGCAAAAATGGGCCAAGAAACCGAAGCCTATTTGCAAATTGATGAGCCGGATGAACAATGCCTTTTAATTCAGGAGTTAAAAGCCAAAAAGTAGGGTGGAGAAATAAAAATGACAGTTGCTTATAAAACCGACTTGGATCCTCAGCAACAACGCCGTTTAGAAGCACTGCTACCTAGGGCTCCATGGCTGCTTCGCATTACTGAGTTCAAAGACAAACCGGCGCCGGTCCTAGTGATCAAAGAGCGAATTACTAACGACAATGATGTGAAATTGCCAAAAAAGGGTTCATTGCGGGAGCGGGGTTTAATCTACGGCCAGGCCTTGCAAAGGTGTTTGCCAGTTATCCGCTTGATTGTTGCCGGCGTTGTTGATGACGCCGGTGTTCCTTTGGAACTGCAACGCTTTTTTATGAAGGGGCGGATTAGCTTTCGTGGAAGTTTGCCCTTGGATGAGCAAGCTGGTGCGAAACTCTCCCTGATTTTCAAGCTCCAGGAAAGAGTAACGGACCTGGACCGAGTGGAGCTGATGGCCTGGCGGGTGCTTCGATTTACTAAAGAAGAAGCCGTCTACTGGTTAACGCGTGCCACCCAGTATGGTAAGGCAGCAAACCGCTGGGCGTGGGCGGGAATGCGCCTTATGCTGGGGGGCCAGCCGGGGGATCCGGCTATCAAAGAAATGTTGGAGCAATTGCGGCGTTAACTGAAGGGAGATTGAGGCTGTGGTGAGGTCTGGCGCTAATAGAGATTATCGCTTTATCGAGGCAGGTTTTCCTTGTCACCAAGTAGGTGCAGAAACACAGCGGGAACGAGGAGCGAGTTCTGCTCTCCCTCCCCTATATTATCTTCATGTGTGGTGGGCTAGAAGACCGCTTACTCCAAGTCGTGCCGCTATTTTAGGTTCTTTGCTGCCCGGGGACACAGACCCTGAATGGTTCTTGCGCCAGCTAGGGATTGAAAAGGTGCAAGCCTTGGTTAATGGGCAAAGTTGGACCCTCACAGACAAATTAATCAAACGGGTGATTCAGGATGAAAGTGGTATGGAATGGCTACCTGTAGATAATGTGGTTTACAATGCTGTGGAAAAAGAACAGGCAAGACGGTTGCGCAATCTTGAAATTATTAACAAGCTTTGCGAAGCAGATCCGTCTTTAATCCATCACCCGCTTGTAGCTCGATGGCGGCAAGAATCACAACCATTTAGTGTCTTACCTGCCAAAGGTACGAAACTGGCGGTCCGGCGCGTAGCTGCTGATCCTGCTCATGTTAATGAGCGGATCGAGTTTCGTGAATCCGAGCGGATAAAAATGCTAATGAATGGTTCTTTCAAGTGGGACGATGAGGACCTGTATGGGTATACAAGAGCGTTTGAAAAACATCCTCAAATTTTAGAAAGACAATATACGGTACTTGATCCCACTGCCGGAGGAGGCTCTATACCCTTTGAAGCATTGCGATTGGGTACGAGGGTTATTGCCAATGATCTGAATCCTGTGGCGGTTGTGATCCTTTATGCAACCCTCGATTATCCCGTACGGTATGGTTTAGAACTGCTTAAGGATATTGAAAAGTGGGGTACCAGGTTGTTGGTAGCAGTAGATAAGACCATGGAAGCAGTTTCGTCCATTAGATTTAAAATACCATCATCTGAGCTGAATGTATTGAAGGAACATTTGAAGCATTGCCCCGAGCTTGTTTCTTGCTATGACGAAGGGGAAGTCGTAGATTATCTATATACTCGACAAGTCACCTGTCCCCATTGCGGAGGAGAAGCTCCCTTGTTAAATTCTTGCTGGCTCTCCAAAGAAGGGGAGAAGTGGGGAGTGCGGATTGTTACTGATGGCCGGGAGAAAAATGGAAAGGTCCGTTTTGAGCCTTACAGGTTACAAGGTAACCGAGGACCCAATGGTGAAGATCCAAATTTTGCTACGGTTAAAAACGGCGTGGGATTGTGTGTTCATTGCCGCCAAGCTATATCTGCAGAGGAGATCAAGGCGCAAGCCAGAGGGGAATCTTCCTATGGTAGATGGCAGGACAGATTATATTGTGTGGTAGCGGTTCGTTATCAGCCAAAACTTGATAAGGACGGACGGCCGCAACGATATACCAGTGGCGATAAAGCTGGCCAAATTAAGGTCGAGAAAGTTCGTTTCTTCCGTGCTCCCAACGAAATGGATCTTCAAGCGTTAGCCGAGGCTGAAAAACAGTTAAGGGAGCGCTGGCCGGAGTGGGAACGGCAGGGTTTGATACCAACGGAAAGCATTCCGCTGGGGCATAAAACTGTTGAGCCACTGCGCTTTGGCATGGAACGCTGGTGTGATATGTTCACTCCGCGTCAACTCCTGGGCCATCTCACGATGGTGGAAGAGTTGAATCGGCTCAAACCGCAAATACTGGCGGAGCTTGGGCCCGAGAAAGGTAAGGCTGTGGTAACGTACCTGCAATTTGCGATAGATAAAGGGTTGGATTATAACAGTAAACAGACCCGATGGGAATATACACGAGGAATTGTGAAAGGAACATTTGGAAGACATGATTATTCTTTGAAATGGACCTTTGGAGAAATGATTTTTTGTGGCCCTAATTCCGGTGCTGCGTGGGCGTTGTCACAGGTGCTGGATGCTTACAAGGGGATTGCTGAGTTAGTTGAACCTTTGCGCCAAAGACTTGCTGGGAACCCGCCGCCGGTGACCATTCTGCACGGCACGGCTGCTCATTTAGATGTGCCTGACCGCTCGGTGGATTTGATTTGCATTGATCCCCCTTACTACAACAATGTCCAATATGCGGAACTATCCGATTATTTCTATGTCTGGCAGCGGCGTACCTTAAAGGATCTTTATCCGGAGCTGTTTCAAAGGCGACTTACCAATAAGACTGACGAAGCGGTGGCCAACCCGGCCCGGGACGGCTCAGCGGCCAATGCGACCCGGGAGTATGAGCGGATGATGGGTGAAATATTTGCCGAGTGCCGTCGCGTGTTAAAAGATGAAGGTATTATGACTATCATGTTCACCCACAAAACACAAGAAGCTTGGGAAGCCCTAACCCGTTCACTGATTGAAAACGGTTGGATCATTACTTCTTCTTTCCCAGTAGAGTCTGAATCGACAGTGTCAACGCATCAAAAAGATATGGCGGCGTGCTGCTAGTTCCATCTTCCTTACGTGCCGGAAACGGCTGGAAACCAACGCTGCTCCCGCAACCTGGTCCGGCTTTGGAGGCACCGGTGTCGCCCAAAAGGTGCGGGAAGCGGTGCGACAGGGCCTGCAGGACTTTGAAATCTTAAAGCTTAACCCGGTGGATGAGATGGTAGCCAGCTACGGGCGTGCGTTGCAGGTGCTTTCAGAGAACTGGCCGGTATTGGATGGAGATGAACAA
>DATNQC010000036.1:0-4716 GCA_036702885.1 Oculatellaceae cyanobacterium
CCATTATCCTGTTGGGCCAACGGAGAGTCTTTGGGTTCTGCTAGCGTCTCTTCCACAGAGCTTTCAGCACGTGAGTTTTTCACTTCCAGACGGGGCAAGGTCAAATGCTCCTGCAAAGGTTCCAACAGGCATTCCACCTGAACATCCGGAGTCAGCTCAAAGTTGCCATCCTGCCCAATGATATAAACCTGATGAAGTTCCAGCGCAGGATCGGCCATAAACTCAAACCGATGAAGCGCATCCAGGCCCTCTGCCGTCCGTGCGCTGAAATTACGGATTTCATGCAGGATTTGCGGGTGAATCACTACTCGCACCCTCCCGCTCAAATACAGGGCTTCGCAAGCACTTTGAACCATGTGCAGCAAACTCTCCGGAGAGTCCGAGAGTTCCCTTCGGAGGATAGTCCGGGCGAGGTGTCTAAGCAGCGCCACTGCATGTTTTTCAAAATCCTTGAGAACCTTTTGCTCCGCCTGATAAGCCGTTTCCACCACAAGACGCGCACTTTCCAGCAGTTGCAAGGTTTCCTGCTCCACCTGCGCGGTGGCTTCGGAGTATCCTTCTTCAAAGCCGGATTTGAACCCGCTTTCCTGAGCGGCATCACGAATCGCCTGTTCTTGCATCTGTGCGGTTTGCAGAAGCTCTTTTGCCTGGGCGTTGGCCTTTTCCAGAATTTCCTTAGCTTGTGCCCGCGCAGCATCCAGTATTTCCTGCTCCCGCGCGCGCGCTTCCCGCTCCGCCTCCAAAAGGCGTTGCTTGGCAATTTCTTCCAAGCTATTCTCAATCTGCTCACGCAGATCTTGTCCAGTTTGTAACTGCAACGGCTCTCCGAGCGCTACTTTCTCACCAAACACACGATTATCCCGGACCTTTAGTCCGGGTGAGACACGTTCAATACGCGTAAATCGACTCATGCAACCCTATCACCACCCTTAAGCCCGCGATCAGATACCTTAGCGCATGCCAGACTAGGCAGCGTTGCCACCTCGACGGGCTTACTTGTAATAACACCCAGCCTTTGCATCGTTCTGACCTGCTTGTTACTCGATGAAATCGTTGTCTTCGGAACTGCGGGAGATGGTAATCTCTCCAGTGCTTTCCAACGCTCGGATAATGCTAACAATGTAAGTCTGTTTCTCTTGAACATCCTTGGCGCGGACAGGCCCCATGTACTCCATGTCGTCCTTCAGCATTGTGCAAGCACGTTCCGACATGTTCCGGAAGATTTTTTCCTTGACATCGTCATTCGCCCCTTTAAGCGATAGCGCCAAGTCCTTGGTATCCACTTCGCGCAGGATTCGCTGAATGGAACGGTCGTCGAGATGGACAATATCCTCGAACACAAACATCAGTTCCCGGACCTGTTCGGCAATTTCCGGATCTTTCATCTCCAGGCTATCCAGAATCGCCTTTTCCGTGGTACGGTCGCTACGGTTGATAATTTCTGCGAGCGATTCGATACCGCCCGCCATGCTGAAATCAGCCGTCACAACGGAAGAGAACTTGTTTTCCATAATCCGTTCCACTTCGCGCAGGACTTCCGGGTTGGTGCGGTCCATTTCCGCAATGCGCAACGCGACATCCGCCTGCATTTCCGGCGAAAGCGCGCTCAGCACCGCGGCAGCCCGCTCCGGCTTGAGATACGCCAACACCAACGCCACCAGCTGAGGGTTCTCATTCTGGAAAGAAGTCGCCAGTTGCGCCGGGTCTGCGTTGTTGAAAAAGTCGAACGGGTTGGTTTGCAGGGTTGCCACCAACCGTTCCAGAATTTTATCCGCCTGGGCGGCTCCGTATGCCTCTTCCAACAGTTGGCGGGCATAAGAAACCCCACCTGTTGCCAGATAGCCGCTCGCCTGGAAGAGTGCATAAAACTCCGATAGGATGTCATTCAGGATTTCCGGGTTCACCCGCTGCAGGGACGCGATTTCAAGCGCAATATGCTCAACTTCCGACTCGTCCTCAATATGCTTCATCACTTCCGAGGCGGTTTTCGGTCCCAAAGCAATCAGCAACGCCGCCACTTTCTGGGCGTTACTCATGCTTCGAATGGATAAAAGCTCGTTACTCACTCGTTAATCCCGTTCACCACATCATCACTTTCCACTGTTTCCAGTATAGCCGATTGCGTGAGCTCATCAAGCCGTCCGGCCTACAACTCCTTCATGTAGGTCACCAGCACACGGGCTGCTTCCGCCGGATCGTCGTTGATCAGATTGTTGATTGAAGCGCGCATGTGCTCGATTTCTGGATCCAGCTTGGCTTCCAGTGCCGGAATCGGCGCTTCTTCCAGCAGTGATGGGGGCGGAACGGCCTCCTCGATATAGTTGTACTCTTCCTGCTCCTCTTCCACCAGCTCGCCTTCCGCTGGGCGCTTAAACATGTTGTAGAAGATGAGCAGCGCA
The DNA here is from genome assembly GCA_036702885.1 of Oculatellaceae cyanobacterium. GTDB lineage: Bacteria > Cyanobacteriota > Vampirovibrionia > Vampirovibrionales > Vampirovibrionaceae > DATNQC01. The sequence goes on from DATNQC010000036.1 coordinate 2,400, forward strand.
GCCAGGCCAAGCAGCACCATTGCGCCCACGGAAGCAAGATGCAGATAGAAGCTTTGCCGTTGAGCCGCCGCGGCAGCATCCGCAAGTTCCTTCTCTTTGTCCGTTGGCGGCGCGGAGAATTGGAAACCCTTGATTTCTACGGAATCCCCACGGGAACGATCAATTCCCGCCGCGTTTTCAACCAATTGCGTGATTTCTTCCGTTTCCTTGGCGGTCAAAACTTTATTCAGCACCACGGCCACGGTCAAACGCTCCACCGTACCCGGCGCATAAATCACCTTTTTATGCTCCTGGGAGTTGGTGTAATTGGTGGTGGTTTTACTGTGCCGATATGTGCTGTTCTTGTCCTTGTCGGCCGTAACTCCCTGATACTGCGGCGCCGCGTTACTTTGCACACCCGCTGGCCCGCCTTCCTGCTTGGGTTTACCGTTGCCGTCGTACTCCTCCACGTCCACTTGTTGACTCACGGCAAGACCCGTCGGATTCTCCGCCGACCCACCAGATGGAATCACCCGGTTAATTTCAGATTCCGCCTGATCAAAGTTCAATATGGCGCTGACCGAGACAACGGCATTCTCTTTCCCAACCACAGGCGCCAAAATGGCAAGCACTTTTTTGGTGATCTTATCCTCGTAAGCCTTTTGACGCAGATCGGCATCCGTCTGGCCGCTTTTAATCACATTGCCTGGACCCATCAGTGGGTTCCCGGAGTTATCCGCAATGGCCACGTTTTCTGCTGCCAGGCCAGGCACCGCATGCGCCACCAGGTTCTTGATAACCTTGACCTGCTCTTCATGCAGGCGGAAGCCGGGTTCTACCACAAGCATGACCGAGGCCGTGACCGGATGCTCGTCTTCTTCAAACACGCTGTGTTCCGGCTGAGAGATAATGACCTGCGCATTTTTAATGCCCTGAATGGATTTGAGAATTGAAATAATTTCCTGCGTGTTCAGCTTCTTAATCCATTCTTTCTGAACATCGCCCTGCAACACTGGCGGGATTTTCGCCAGGTTGACGGTGTTCTCGCCAGTCAACTCGTTGGCGGTCGCCAGCACCAATTCATTCTTTTTGTTGCGCGGCACCAAAATGCTATGCCCGCCGTTGGCCAACTTGTAGGGCGCACGCATGCTTTTCAGCTTTTCCACTGCTGCTGCGGCGTCCGGCAAGCTCATATTGTCGTACAGAATGTCATAGTCATCCGTTGTATGCTGGAAAACAAAGAAAGTGGACAGTACAAGCGCAAAAACCATCGTCCCCAACAGGATGCGCTGGTTGAAGCTGAGCTGGTTCCATCGCTCGCCAAGGGTCGATAGATAGCCTTGTATTCTTTGGTTCATGCTTTAGATATCCACTCTTTCAATTGATGACCTTGTTTGTTCCGGTATGGGTGGGATTATCCACCGGCTTTCGCCATCTAAATGTTCATCCGAGTAATCTCTTGATACGCGCCAATCACCTTGTTACGGATTTGCATAGTGAGTTGCAGCGCCAAATCCGCCTTTTCCGCCGCAAGAATCACGTTGTGCAATTCGATCTCCCCACCCAGGGCGTAAGTCTGCTTGGCCTCATCCGCTTCGGCCTGTAGGTTGTTCACCTGCTCCATCTGCTTCTTCAACAGATCGCCAAAGCTACCCAGCACATTCCCCACGCTATCCGATGATGAATCGGCAGCTTTTTTGACGGCATCCCCAATACGGCCAAGCTGTAGCCTACTATCACTAATATTTGATTGAATTCCGTCCACGCTCGCCTCTCCTGAATCTATTTCTGCTTAACCGTTGAGTGGTTTAAAGTTCCAGAGCCGCCTGATTCATGCCCTTAACCGACTGCAAGGCCGTAACGTTCGCCTCGTATGCCCTGGAAGCCGAGATCATGTCCACCATTTCCGTCACCACATTGACGTTTGGCATTTCCACATAGCCATCCTGATTGGCATCCGGATGACTGGGGTCGTAGACCAGGCGCATCGGCGTCGTCTCGTCATCTGAGACTTGCACCACCTGCACCCCGGCCCCGCCGAAGCTCTTGCTTTCTGAAACGCTCGCCATCAGCATGGGTTGTCCATCCGGACCGATACTGATACCGCTGGGGGCGGGCTTCATGGGGAGGCTTCCGCCATTATTGGCAAACGGGACGCCAAAGCGATTCGCCGCCTGCTCCAGAATCGGCGCAAAGACGACATTTTTCCGACTATACGCACCCACTGTACCATCCGCCTTACGCGTGGTGTTGACATTGGCCAAGTTGCTGGAAATGGTATCCATACGCAAACGTTGAGCGGTTAGAGCCGAGGCTGTGATATCAAATGAATCCATGA
>DATNQC010000048.1:0-5265 GCA_036702885.1 Oculatellaceae cyanobacterium
AACCTGCAATGTTCCTACCCTGCGAGGGATTCCTCTACCTTACCGGATGCCATGCGCGAGCGCAATCCAGCCTGGAAGCTTTGTTGCTCCAACTAGAGGCTTTGCAAGGCGTCTTACCGAGAGGCTTCTTTCAGCCAAAGCGCCTGGTAAGGCTGCATTTGAACCTGAACCTGGGTGCTTTTGGAGCCTGGTTGCACGGTGATGATTTGATCGCTCAGGAGATCCCGGACGGCACGCGCGGTCAGGCGCTTTGCGGAGGCCGGGCTTTTGATCTGAATGACCGCATCCCGCTCTTGATCGCTTAAATTCTGAATGATGAGGATGCGTTCCTTGCTGCTCCTGCGCCAATAAACCAAAATATCTTCCGTCTGAGCGGTGAGCGGGATGAGGCAGCCTCGGCTCAAGGGTTTCTGGCTTTTTTTCAGCATAATCATCCGTTGCAGAGCGGCGAGCATTCTGCCTTCAATGCTCTCGGCATCATGCAATGCCCGGTGAAGCACTTCCGCCGCCAGTGGTCCGCGGTTTAAATCTCGCTTGTCAATGTGCTTGAACACATCGCCGTCCGTATGGCCGAGCCTGGCAGCCCGTTTATGGGCCTCTTGCAGCATATGCATCGGGTTATTGAGCGCGGCGAGATCATCGCCGTAATAGAGTAGAGGCGTTCCAGGCAGGGAAAACAGGATGGAATACAGCAGGTAAATCCGATCCAGATTGCATTCCAGGAAGTTGGCAACCCGTCCCGCAATGCCAATGCCGTTTCGGCAGCCTTCTCCCTGTGGGGCCAGCGTGTCATGGACGATTTGTTGCCATTCCGTCTGCACGCTTTCCATGCTGAGTTCATCATGCACCCGCACAAAGGTGATTTGCGCGGCGGATTCCGGAATGGGTGGCGTCTTTTTCAGGATATCCAGCACTGGCTCAGCCCGGCGGGAAAGCATGGTGGTCCAGATGGCTGACATGAGCGGGAAATGGTAGGTCATCTGCACTTCATTGCAGCGGTTAATGCTGCGGCCATCCGGCAGTTCGATCCGAGCTTCTTCCCCGTAGTATTTCACCAGTTCGTTTGGTGCGACGCCGGCTTCCGCCAGCAATGCCACGCTGGGAGCAATCAGTTGCAGGCAGGCGCTGAGGATTTGAACCACGGCATGGGTGCCAGGGGTGTTTTCCCCATTGGTGCCAGGCTGTTTGACCAGGAAAGGCAGCGCATCCAACCGGAAAATATCAATACCCTGGTTGGCCCAATGGCTGAGCAGGCGCACATGCTCCAGAAGGACCGCCGGGTTTAGCCAGTTCCAATCTTTCTGCTGGGGCATGAAGGTGCTGTAGAAATAGCAGCACTGTCCATTAATGTATGAAGGGTTGTAGTGGCTGCCTTCAAAATCGCTCAGCATTTTCCGGATGTTGCTGCCATCGCAGTACCGGATGACGGTGCCTAGCCCCGGCAGGTTGTCGGCATGGAATTCTGGTAGCGAGTCCCGGTGGATGAAGCGATCCCGCTTTTCCAGATCTCCCCGTATGGCGGCCTGGAAGTCCGGATGTTGTTCAGAAGCATGGTTGAGCACCATATCCATCATAATGAACAGGTTGTGTTGTTTAGCCGCCTGCATAAAGCGTTCAAACGCCGCGTTACCGCCTAATTCATCACGGACGCGCTCGTAATCGCTGACGTCAAACCCGGCGTCAATCATCGGGGATTCCAGAAACGGTAGAAGGTGCAGGGTATCAACGCCCAGCGTCTTGAAGTAATTCAGGTGCCCGATTAGGTCATCAAACGTAGACGGACGTTCCGCGCTTTCAGCACCAAAAGCGTTGACGTAAAGTGAATAAATCACAATGCGTTTGTACCAGTCTCCGGCACGCAAACGATCCTGACGCTTGAGGTGTTTAGGACGCTGCTGACGTGCGCGTTCAACTAGGTTAAATAGAGTATCCGCAAGCTCAGGCGCCCGATTTTTACCGTATAACATCGTCAATCGGGGCAATAAATAATCTTTTAACGTGTGGAAGGACAGTGAAGGTTGTTGCGGGACGCCCAGATAAATAACGTCGGCGCTTTGATTGACCGGCTCCGGGGACATGACGGGTTCTTCGGGGACGTGTGAAACAGGTTTCACAGCCAAACGGCTCCTAACGGTTGTTAAAAGTGATGAGCATATGAACACCATGCATGAGCCTGACACCTCAGGGTTTCCACGCCAATCATGCATGCATGGTCATTTTGACATTTTGCGAGGCATCTGCAAAGCCTTTTTTGAAAAAATTTTTAGAGCCCTTCAATAGGGGAAACCAAGGCAGCGCAACTATTAACCCGATGGCTGGCCTGCAAGCTCGGAATAGCGGAAACAACTGATTAAATGATCATTGACCAGGCCGGTTGCCTGAAGGTGTGCATAACAAATGGTGGAGCCAACAAATTTAAAGCCTCTCCGTTTGAGATCTCGACTAAGCGCATCTGATTCCGCAGATGTGACAGGCACTTCCTCCCGGTATCGCCAGGCGTTCCGGATAGGGCGGCCTTCTACAAAGCGCCAGATATAATTGCTGAAGCTGCCAAAAGCTTCCTGGACCTCTAGAAACATTCGGGCGTTATGAATGGCGGCAGAGAGCTTGAGGCGATTCCGAATGAGGCCTGGGTTCTGCAAAAGCGTTTCCAGCTCGGCATCGCCAAAGCGTGCGACGGCTTCCGGAACAAAATTGTGGAAGGCTTTTCGATAATGCCCCCGTTTATTGAGGACCGTATTCCAACTGAGGCCCGCTTGCGCCGCTTCCAGAACCAGAAATTCAAAATGCACCTGGTCATCATAAACGGGAACGCCCCATTCCCGGTCATGGTAGTCAATGGCCAAATCGGTGATTGCCCAGGGGCAGCGGGTTTTTTCAGGTGTTGCCATTATCGCCTCTTTTTTGACGTTATCCTGTCAAAAAACGTTTAGGTCTGCAAGGCACCCTGTATAATAATTGGATAGTCGTGGCAAGGTCGGAGTAAGGGGAAGCTATGGAGCGCTTTCGGGAATACCAATTGATGATGTTGGGTGTTTGTCTGGCAGTGGGGCTGGTGCTTTCCAGCGCCATTCTGACGGGCGGGTTTATGGCGTTTAAACGCGCGGAAACCCAGACCATCACCGTGACCGGAGCGGCGAGTGAGTTTCTTTCTTCCGACTTTGCCAAATGGCAACCGACGATCAGTCGTCGGGATGTTTCTGCAGGGGATGCATACTTGGCGCTCAAGCAGGATGCTGAAACTGCCAGAAAATATTTTTTGAAAAAAGGTTTGAGTCCGGCGGAAATTAAAATGTCGCCACCGTCCACTGAAACCATCTATGCGCGGGACGCTAATGGTAATGTCACCAATCGCGTGGAAGGGTATATTGTTCGTCAAAGTTTTGATATTCAATCGAACAATATCGCGAAAATTGAACAATTGGCATCGGAAGCAATGGAACTGAGCCATCAGGGCATTTTTATTTCGACGGCACTGCCACAATATTTTTACTCTCGACTGGATGACATTAAAGTCAAAATGCTGGCCAAAGCTACGGAAAACGCCAAACAACGCGCCGAGGCCATGGCGCGGAGTACGGGGAATCATATTGGTCCCATGCGCTCCAGCCAGATGGGCGTATTCCAGATTACACCCAGGCATTCCACCGATGTTTCGGATTATGGGATTAACGACACATCTACCCCGGATAAAAAAGTCACCGCCGTGGTCAACGTGACTTTTTCGTTGGAGTAGAAATGCTCGTAAGTCTGGTGTTTAGGCCTTGACTAGTTCAAATCCATTTTCTTTTAGTGAATATGTATATGAAGTGCAAAAAATGTGTTTTGGCTTCATTCAATTGTTTATTTCCGGGATCTTGCAGACCAAGCTGACAGTACAATCGCCAATCTCGCTCTACCTCAGTTTTGAATTGACACAAGAACGCTCATCTCGGAGATTCTTATATTCAGAAGCTGCTGCATCGCCATCCTGAAAGAGCGATAGTATTGAGTAATCCCCTCCCCAAATTCTGTTGGGTTTTGCAAGTTGTGTATGACAAAAACAGTTTAAAAATCTGGAATTCGTGCCAGTCTAAGAAATGGAGCGGAGGACGGGGCTCGAACCCGCAACCTTCTGCTTGGAAGGCAGAAGCTCTACCAATTGAGCTACCTCCGCAGGACTGTAGTCATCCTACCACCATCCTGGGGGACTGTAAAAGACCCTAACAAAATTTTACGGACGGATTGCTGGACCCCTCCCTCCAGACATCGCCCTGCTGCCGTGGAATCCTGCTTGCCTGCGGGCTTTTTTTGCCCTTTGATAAGATTGAAAAGTGGGGCATCTCTTGACGTACAAGAGGTTCCAGTGCTCGTGGAGGGAACATGCACCCGAAAATCGGGGAGGAGCCGAAGTCTGCTCGTGATGCCTGGCCGCATGAGGCTGGGCAACCCTTCATTTCGGTTGTCATTCCCGTCTACAACCAGGAAGCCTATATTGAAAGCACGCTGCAGAGCGTCTTGCGGCAAAGCTACCCGCATTTTGAAGTCATCGTGGTGGATGATGGCAGCACCGATAGCTCTTTAAAGCGTATTAAGCAGCTGAACGACCACCGTATTCGGCTTATCCGGCAAACGAATCAGGGCGTTTCAGCGGCTAGAAATAATGGTTTTCTGGCTGCAAAGGGGGAGTATATCGCCTTTCTGGATGCGGATGATCTGTGGTTTCCCGATAAACTGGCGTGGGATGTGGAAACGATCCGGCGAAACCGGGAGCCGGTGTGCATGGTCTACAGTGGGCATTACTGCATTGACGGGAACAGCCGCCTGATTAACATTCCCCGGTATCCCGTTATTCAGCCGGGTAACTTCCAAAGCGCGATTGATTGTAACCTCCTGCCCAGTACGACGCTCATTCACCGGACGTTGGTCGGTGCGTTGAACGGTTTTCCGGATGATAAGATCTATCCGCAGGAAGATCGCGTGTTTTTCATGCGGCTGTGCAAGCGGGCGCCTGCCTATCCAACAGGACATCGTTCGGTGCTGTACCGACAAACCGGAAGCGGACGTGCGCTTCGGCATCTGTGGGATTTTGATGCCATGCGGCAGGCGGAACGATCCACCATCCAGGGCTTACGGGGATATCTGACGCCGATGGAATTTCGTGCGTTTAGGCGGCATCATATGCGTTCGCTGTTGAGCCGTTTTTTGCGCTTCAACATCTTTGAAAACGCTCGACGGCAGGCGCGTTTTGTGCCGACGGCCCTGCTGCTGCAGAATGTCAAAGGG
>DATNQC010000058.1:0-20626 GCA_036702885.1 Oculatellaceae cyanobacterium
CTACAACTGCTTCCTCTGGCCGTCCTTGTCCCCGGTGGCTATGAGCCTGACGATTATTTTCGGGCTCTTATTGTTACCGGTGGATTCAAACGGCCTGATTCTGGCTTGGGCGACTTTGGCCGGCGGAGTCTTGCAACTGATGATGCAGTTACCAGAGTTCTTCAAGCAAAAATTCTCGATAAGGCCCGCCTTTGACTGGAAGGCGCCGGAGATCCGGCAGGCTGGGGAACTCCTGTTTCCAGCGACGATTGGCACCACTATCGGCCAGCTGATTACTTACGTGGATATGTTCTTTGCTTCGTCATTGGCGCAGGGAGCTTGGGCTGCTGTGACGCTGTCCAATCGACTCATGCAACTACCCATTGGTATTTTGCAGACGGCGCTGTTGGTGCCGATTTTCCCCCGCTTTAGCCGGGCTGCGGGAGAAAAGAACTACGAGGAAATCAAGCGCAACTTTAAAGTGGGCGTTGTGTCGCTTTGGATGATCAGCATTCCGATGTTGGTGCTTATGCTATGCTTTACAGAGCCGTTGATTCGTCTCATTTTTGAGCATGGGCGTTTTGATCGCCGCTCCACGGAGCTGGTGAGCGTTGCCCTCATTTATCAGGCGTTCCAGATGATTCCCTATTTTGCCCGGGATTCGATCACAAGGGTTTTTTACGCGTTTCATGATTCCAAAACGCCGCTACTTGTAGGTTTGCTTGCAATTGCACTGAAGTACCTGCTCAACCTGTGGCTGGTCCAGGGCTGGGGGATGGGGGTTCAAGGCATTACGCTATCGATTACTCTGATTACGTTTTTCAATATGATGCTGTTGGGAATCTTATCCAAGCGACATATTCAGGATTTGGGCTTTCGGGAAATGCTTGCGCCCTTCTGTAAACTATCTTTCGCCGGTTTGGTGATGGGTGGCGTCGTGTGGTTGACGATGCACTCGCTAACGGCCAGCCCGCTAAAAGCATGGCTGCCGCTTGCGCCACAAATTTGGGAATATATGCAAATTACCGCTGCCTCTGTCGTTGGTATCCTGAGCTATGTGCTTCTGGCGCTGCTCCTGAAGGTTTCGGAAGCGGAATATTTGAAGGAGCGGCTAACCGGTCGCCTGCTGAAATGGTTTTCGCGTTAATTCAGGCCGGTTGAACCAAAGCCGCCGTTGCGCCCCTTGACCATTTGCACTTCGTCCGTTTCCTGCCATTCAACCTGGCTTACCGGCGCGATCACCAGCTGCGCAATCCGATCGCCGTGCTGGATGGTGAATTCCTCGTTGGACAGGTTAATTAGCGCAACCTTTACCTCATGCCGGTAATCGGAATCAATCGTGCCGACGCCATTCACCAGGGTGATGCCGTGGTTGATGGACAGGCCGCTGCGGGCGCGCACCTGGCATTCATAGCCTTCCGGCAGCATGATGACCAGGCCCGTTGGGATCAAAGCGCGCTCCAGCGGCTTAAGGGTCATTGGCACGCCAATGGCAGCCTGCACATCCATTCCGGCAGAGCCCGGCGTGGCATACGCTGGCAAGTGCTTGGGTGCATGCGCCAAGCGATGTATGGGGACCCGAACCTTTTGAGCAGAAGAGATGACAGTCATACAAAGGCTCCCTTGATTAATTCTCTCTATGCGTATACCGGGCAGGCTTTTTCGATAATGCCGAAGAAGCTATCCGGTTCCAAACTTGCACCGCCGATTAAACCTCCGTCAATATCGGATTGGCTCATTAAACCTTGAGTGTTGTCCGGTTTGACGCTACCGCCATACAGGATGCGGACTTCTGCGCCTGCTTCACCCAGCAGCTTGCGAATCACACCGCACACCCGGTTTGCTTCGGTGGCTTCGCAGACCTTGCCGGTGCCGATGGCCCAAACCGGTTCATAGGCGATGACGATTTTCCGGACATCCGAAGCCGGAATGGCATCCAAAACGGCTTTGACTTGACGCGTGATGACTGCATCCGTGGTTCCGGCTTCACGCTCAGCCAACGTTTCACCCACGCAGACAATAGGCGTCATGCCATGTTTGAGCGCGGCCGCGGTTTTTTGGGCGACGGATTCATCGGTTTCGTTGTAGTATTGGCGTCGTTCGCTGTGACCCAGCACCACCCAGCGGATGCTCAGGTCCAGCAGCATGAGGGGGGAAATTTCTCCAGTGTAAGCGCCGCTGTCACGGCTTTCCATGTTTTGTGCGGCCACGATGAACGGCGCACCCAGTTCCTGCACTTTGGCAAGCGTGGCGGACAGGGCTGTAAACGGCGTACACAGAATGATTTCCGGCAATGTCTGGTTCTGCAGCGGTTGAACTTTTTGCCAAAGCGCTTCCACGAACTGACGGGCTTCGTCGGTGGTTTTATACATTTTCCAGTTACCTGCGGTAATGAGGCGGCGTTGGGTCATCACGGGTTTCCTCAATCAAAATCCTACGGGTGCTTGCAAATCAATGCCGGAAGTAAGAGAGAGGGGAGCATTTCGGCTCCCCTCGAAGATTTAAGCGGTGACGGGCATCCGTTCCGCAACCAGATGGGTGAGTTCTGCCAAGCGGTTGCTGTAGCCCCACTCGTTATCGTACCAGCCGATGACTTTGGCCAGGTTGGAGCCGCTCACCTGCGTGAATTCAGGATCGAAGATGCAGCTGTGCGGGTTGCCAATGTAGTCGGTGCTGACTAGCGGCGCTTCCGCATATTGCAGAACATGCTTCAGCTCGTTTTCAGCGGCGCGCTTAAAGGCTTCGTTGATGGCCTCCACCGTCACAGGCTTTTCGGTCACGATGGTGAGATCCGTCAAGCTGACATCCGGCGTAGGAACGCGAACGGCGTAACCATGGAGCTTCCCTTTCAGTTGCGGGAGCACCAGGCCGATGGCTTTGGCGGCACCGGTGGAGGTGGGCACCATGCTGAGCGCTGCGGCGCGAGCGCGGCGCAGGTCGTCATGCGGTGCGTCCAGCAGACGCTGGTCGCCTGTGTAGCTGTGAACCGTGGTCATCAAGCCGGACACGATGCCGAAATTCTCGTCCAGAACTTTGGCAATCGGCGCCAAGCAGTTGGTGGTGCAGCTGGCGTTGGAAATGATGTGGTGTTTGGCCGGGTCGTACTCATTGACGTTAATGCCAATGGCGACCGTGATGTCCTCGTTTTTAGCAGGCGCGCTGATGATGACTTTTTTTGCGCCTGCTTCAATGTGCTTGCGCGCCTTGGTGGCATCGGTGAAGAAGCCGGTGGACTCAATCACCACATCCACACCGAGGTCTTTCCAGGGCAGTGCGCCCGGATCGCGTTCGGCAAAGATTTTGATGGTGCGGCCGTCAATGATCAGGGAGTTTTCGTTGTAGTCCACTTCACCCGGAAAAATCCCCATGGTGGAGTCGTATTTAAACAGGTGGGCCAACTGTTTGGGAGTGGTGAGGTCGTTGATCGCAACCACGTTCAGGTCCACACGCGGGTTGAGCAGTGCTGCCCGCAAGGTCAGACGACCAATCCGTCCGAATCCGTTGATGGCAATCTTAGCCATTGAAAAGCTCCTTTCCTGAAAACTAGATGCTACGCATAATCTCGCTGGCGCGACGGGTGACTTCCAGCGCTTCGTCCATCGGGCGCTGCCACATGTTGCGACCGAAGATCATGCCGGTTGCGCCGCATTCCATGCCCATGCGAACCATGCTCAGCATTTTTTCGTCGCTCACCTTGCTGCCGCCAGAGAATACCACCAGCGTTTTTCCGGCTGCTTTCACTGCCCGGCGGGTTGCTTCTTCCTCGGTCAGTTGCAGTGTGTTGTAGGGCTTGGGAGAGTTTGCAATGCCTGCCGCTGAGACATTGGGATAGTTGATTTTGACCACATCGGCGCCCACTTCAGTGGCAACCCGTGCGGCGTATTCGATGGCGTAAGGGCTGTCTTGGCCGCCTTTCGCTTTCACTGCGGAACCACGAGGGTATGCCCAGATGATGGTCGGCATACCGAAGCGCTCTGCTTCACGGCGAATTTCGTTAAATTGGGCAATATCGGCATCCTGAGAGGGGGAACCAACGTATAAAGTGTAGCCGACGGCATCTGCGCCCAACCGGACAGCGTCTTCCACCGTGCCGGTGCAGGAGGAAAAGGCGTCATCGTCCGGCGGGATGTTGGTTTTACCGTTGAGTTTCACAACCAGCGGAACCTTGCCGGCGTACTTTTTCATGTATTTTTCAGCCAGGCCGATGTGGAAAACAATGGCGGAATAGTTGCCTTCCAGCGCCAGGCGGCATTGAAAGTCGGGATCCTGGGCGTCCGGGTTTTCAAAGAAATCAACCGGCCCGTGTTCAAGACCCTGATCAATGGGGAGGAACAGTAGCGTGCCGTTGCCGGGCCCGTGTTGGTACATCAGCCGGTGCAGGCGGGCTTTCTTCCCGGTGGAAAGATGGTCCATCTCGTCCAGCGTCAGGCGGTTCACTTTGCTCAGGGTCATTGCCATAACCTTCTAATCTCCTTATACAAGGGTTTATGGGAAATCTCAGGCCACTATAACATAAGCAAAAAAGCAATCCTACCCACACGCGGGTTTCAGATATGGATGGGCTTTAGAGAGCCGTTTTTCCAGTGGGGGAAAGCGTTCTATGCGTCGGACTCAAGCTTTTCCGAAGTCAGTCGATACTAAGTCCGGCAATGAAGCGAGTGGATCATGTTTTTCCGGCAATATAGAGTGCTTCTGGCTGTTTTGCTTGCAGCGGATTGTGCATTGACGGCCACTGCTCTTGCCAGAGAGTCTAGAGATTGGATGCAGTCTGCCATGCAGGCTGCTGAGGAGGGGCGATTTGGTGTTGCGGAAAGGCGATACCGACAAGTGCTTCGTCAGGAACCGCAACATCCTCAGGCGATGTATGGCTTGGCGGTTGCGCTGAATTCGATGGGGCGTACAGAGGAAGCCACCCGGTTGCTGGAAGAATTGATTACCGTGCAGCCAAAGTTTCAGCCGGCGTATTACCTGTTAGGCACACTTTACGAGCGACAAGGCGATTTGAAACGGGCAAGGGAAGCTTACCGCACCTATGTTGCCATCTCTCCGGCCAGCATACCGCCCGATCCAGACATTCGCATCAAGCTGAGAAGCCTGGGAATTTTCTAGGGCGAAGCGGCATTTATCCTCCGGAGACGCATTTTCTGCGTTCTGCGTCAATGCGCTGCGTGGCTTCGTCATTGACGACTCGTAACTCCTCGCCTGTGCTGCTTTTTCCTTGAGACGACACTATCGATTCACCCTAGCCCACTTTAGCGACCTGCAAGTGTCGTGACTTTTGTCCGGCTGGATTTCTGTCCATAACGACGCATGCGGGGGAATTTTAGCAGTGTGGTGTTCCGCACTGCCTGCGGTACGGTACGGGCGCCCCCTTTGAGGTAATCCAGCGTATTGATGGATGAAACATCCTGAAAGAGTGGAACGAAGGGCATGGTGGCGTAAGCTGATTTACTGGCGCTTGATACTGCTCCGGTACTGACCGTGCTTGCCTGCGGATACGGCATGGCGGCGCCAGGCATCACGAACGCAGGCTGAATCAAAGAGGGCTGGGTTTGAACAAACAGAATCCGAAGTAGGACCACGGCTCCAATCAGGCCAAACAGGCCAAGCCCGCAAAAGAAGACGCCTACAGATGCCAGCAGCCACTTGGGCAGGGATAGTATAGCGGTTTTCAACCCGTGCAGCGGATGAGGCGCGGAAATGATTTTGATTTTCTCTTCCACTTGGGGGGATATACTGTCTGAAGACTTGTCATCCGGTGTCAACGCTTTGGCCAGGCCCTCCAGGTTATCGGCGACTGGTGGAATGGCCGGGGGTAGTGAATGCAGATACCACAGCGGATCATGTGGCTGAACCGCTGGGAAACGGTTGTCGGTCACGGCTGCCTTTGGGAACAGTTCAGCAGTGGTATGCTCGCTGGGGGGTGATTTGGTTCCGGATGTTTGTTCGGATTGGGATTTTGCGTCTTTCTCCGTAGTCGGGCGATTGCCGACGACATAAGGGTTCCAGATGGTGGAATCGACGGATTGAGCATTTTTGACGGGAGACAGGCGTAATCCCCGAGAGGTAGTCGATTGCGCCGGTTTGTGCGCTGTTTTGCGCGCCTGGAATTTTTGGGCAATTCGCTCTAGCGCCTGTTCATCACTTTCAAACGCGGTCATTCTCGGTTTTGCAGTTGGTGTGGCGGTTGCCGTTTTTTCGGCTGGCGTTGGCTTGGTTTGTGCTGTGGTCGTTTGATGCCCGTGGAGCTTCTGCTGGATGGACACGGCGTACTCATTCGCTGGCAGGTTGGGCAGAATGATTTTGACCTTGCCGTCATCTGTGGGGACGGCGCGGCCAATAAAGCGGTTTTTGTTGTCAATGACGACCGGAAGGCTTTCCGCCTGTTCTGGGGATAGCTTTGCGTCGGGGACGATAATTGTAAACTGACGTCCCTCGGTTTCCGTGGTGTAAGGCACCCGTTGGTCGGTAAATAGCGTAATGGTGACGGATTTGTCCTGGGTGTCTATGGAAAATCCATCCAAAACAGCACCCAATGCCGGGCTGATTCCATTGAATCCAATCCCAGCGACACTCACCACCAACGCCGTTAAGGCTGTCCACGCAAACAGCTTCCTCATAAGCCTATTGTAACGGATTGGCTCATGCGCACCAATAGGCCAAGGGGTTTACTTTTGGCGGAAATTTTCGCGAAATCGTAGGCAAATCGACATTTAACTTTCTGAGGATGTCGTTTCAAGGGAAAAGCAGCGCAGGCGAGCCGTCAATGACGAAGCAGAGCAGTGTATTGACTCAGGTGCCTCAGAGGCTAAATATTGCCCTAGAGGAGGTGGTGTTCATAGGCATACGCCAGGAGTTGCGTTCGGTTTTTGACCCCGGTTTTCTTGATGAGGTTGGCGATATGCGTGTCCACGGTTTTAACAGAAAGGCACAGGCTTTTGGCAATGGCCTGGTTGGTGCCGCCTTGTCCCAAATGTGCCAGAATTTCCAGCTCTCGTGCCGTCAAATGGGTCTGAATGTCTGTTGGCTGACCTTTCGTCACCTCTGGGAGCAAATCTTCAGAAAGAACCCAGGGCTCCAGATGCTTACCAACCTTCAGGATGCCATCCTGTAACGCTTTAGCGTCAATCATCTTGCTGAAATAACCGTTGGCGCCGAGCTGTTTGGCCTTGCGGATGTATTGCGGCTCGGTATGCGCGGAGAACAGAATGATCTTGAGGTCGGGAAAAGATGGCTTCAGCTCTGCAAGCAGTTGCAAACCGCTTTTTCCCGGCAAATTGACATCCAGTAGCAGGATGTCTGGTGTTTCCTTTTGAAGCAGTTGGTGCAATGCTTCGCCATCCGCACATTCTCCAACCACGGTGATGTCTGGCGTATGCTCCAGCATGTTGCGGGTGCCCTGGCGCACAACCGCATGGTCGTCAACAATGACCACACCCAAGGGATGCACTGTATTCATGCTGCATCCTGCCGAATTGGAACAGTCCAGTAAAAGCGACTCCCTTGACCCGGAGCGCTTTCAATGCGAAATTGGCCGTCCAGTTGATGAATACGTTCTTGCATACCGGTCAGTCCCATTTTACCGGGTGGAACTGTTTGTGGATCAAATCCGCAGCCATTGTCGGATACATAACCACGGAGCAGCGGGCTTTCCTGCGGGTTGTACAGGATGCGGACACGTGCTTCTTTTGCCTGTGCATGATGTTTGATATTGGAGCAAAGTTCCTGTACCACCCGGAAAATCGGCAGTTCATAGCTTTTGGGCAATTGGGCCAAGCCATCCTGATCCAGGTGGAGTTCAACCTGGACACCCGCCTGCCGGTTTAAATCATCCGCCAGGAACTCGATGGCGGCGGCTAGTCCCAAATCGTCCAGCACCTGGGGTTTCAGGTTGTAGCAGACCCGACGCAGGTTCTGGAGGATCTGTTCTACTTTTTCAGGGCGGTAATCCCGTTTGAGATCAATGAGTTCCTGAACCACCCCGTCATGCAGTTCCTGGGCAATGCGGTGGCGTTCTTGCTCCTGAATCTGGATGTTAAGGTCGCGGGAGCGCGCCAGTTGTTGGAATAATCTGTCTAAATCCCTAGCTGTAACAAGCGTTAGCAGCAGCCCAAGCGCCAACATGCTAAACACTACCATCAGGATGACCTGTTGTGTGCTTGCTTGCAGCGCTTTGAGTTCATCCAGGCCGTTCAGACTGGATTGTAAATAGGGGCTGGCAAGCAGCGTATCCACCAATTCTCGTTTGGGAAGGTCGGTTTGCTCAATGACTTGCACAAAAAGCTCAAAGCCGGGCTCTGCTGCTTCTCCTGCTTGTTGCTTCATGCGTTGCAGCATGAGACTTTGCTTCCGAATGGCTTGCCAGGAGGATCTGGTTTTTTCGGGATCTTGATCCAGGTTTTGCTGGACGACTCTGAGTTCATTGCGGATATTGCTACGAATCAGGATTGCGCTGACATTTTCAATGGCTTCCCGAACGCCCGTTTGCCAGCGGAGACCCTGTTCGTAGGCCGTCATGCCGACCAGTGCGGTCAGTAGCCACATCACGATCAGAGGCGGCAGGATGTTTTTCCGAAAGTTATCGAACATCAACCTTCCTCTCCCATGCAGGCTTTCGGCGCTGCTAGTTAATGCCTTTCGCGCTGGAACTTGACTCATTAAGTTGCATGCCGTCCGGCCCTGTCGCGGTGACGGTGATTTGGCCATTATTCCAGTTATAACTGACGTTATCCCACTTTTTGAATGTGCAACCGCTGATGGTGTTGGAATCAGCAGTACAGGTGCCATTGCCGAAGTTTTTAATTGAAATGGTTTTTGGTTTGATGGCTGAGGTGGCGGCTGTTTCTACGAAGTCATCAAAGCCGGAAGGGGGAAAACCTTGTTCTGCGGCATAAACGCCGGCAGCGCTCCCTAGGCTGGAACGCATGTTTTGAATCATCACGCGTTCCGCCTGGGTTTCTCCGTTGACGAATCTCGGAATCGCAACGCCTGCCAGGACGGCCAGAATGAGAATAATGACAGCTAATTCAATTAAGGTAAAACCTTTGGGGGATACCCGCATTGTTTAGTCTCATGCTTGCGGTGAAAAGTTTTGGGCACAGGGAATTTCCCTGTGCCCTTTGCATTTAGCAACTTTAGAGTGTAAAGCCGGTAGGTCCATTTGCGGTTACGGTAATTTGACCACCGTTCCAGTTATAGGTGACGTTCGTCCACTTTTTGAACGTGCAGCCGGTAATGGTGTTTCCGCCAATGTTGCAGGTGCCGCCGCCAAAGTTTCTCAGGGTCATGGTGTAAGGTTTGGTGGCGGTGGTTTCATTAGAGACGAAATCGCTAAAGCTGTTGGGGGTTGCGCCATTTTCAGCCGTGTAGATGGACGCCGAACTGGTTAAGGTTTGAACCATATCCTTAATTAGCGCCCGTTCTGCGGAAACGGTGGTATCGCCGAAGCGAGGAATGGCAACAGCAGCCAGGATGGCAATAATGGCAATAACCACGGCCAATTCGATCAGGGTAAACCCTTTAGATGCTCTCATTCGATGACTCTCCTGCTTTGGTATCTGAAAATGGATAGGGGCAGTTGGAAAATTCTTTAACCACTCACTTAAAATCATTATAAGCCCAAGTGGTATATTCTGCTTTTCGAACGCTTTGACATCGATCTATATCGGTAAAATTACTGATCTTTAATCCCATCAGTTAAATTGATGTTTCAAGGTTTTTTATGCGTCACTCACCTCGTATTCTGGTTGCCCCGACCTGCCTTAAGGGCAGTTTAAGCGCCAATGACGCTGCGGACATTCTGGCTGACTTCCTGGCGGGGTATTTTTCTGACCATGTTGAAATCGATGTTTGTCCGGTGGCAGATGGGGGTGATGATACATTAGCCGTCCTGCAGGAGGCGGATAAGGGGTATATGGCCCAATCTTGCACCGTCATGGGGCCTGTGTCGGAGATGACGGTCAAGGCGCAATATCTGGTTCATCCGGGCAATAAATTGGCCGTTCTGGAGGCCGCGCAGGCGCATGGATATCGTTTGCTGGTGGAGCGAGGGCTGGCGCCATTATCAGCTACTTCTTACGGGGTGGGGCAAATGCTGGCTTCCGTCATTCAGAGGCATCCGGATTTGGAACGGATTGTATTGGCTTTGGGAGGGAGCTCCTCGACGGACGGCGGCCTGGGAGCGCTCCAGGCGTTGGGTGTTCGCTTTCTGGATGAGACAGGTAACGTGATCGCAGAGCCGATTGGCGGTGGGCATCTGGCAGCAATTCGGGAAGTGCAGTGGCTGCCTTGTTGGCCATATGATGGGGAACTCTTGATAGCCACGGATGTTCATAATCCGCTTCTGGGTGAGAATGGAACTGCCGCGGTGTTTGCACCGCAAAAAGGTGCAACGCAAGATGAATGCCGGTTATTGGACCAATCGCTGTGTCGGGTCAGTCAATTCATGCAACAAGCCTGCGGGACTGCTTACCAGGATGTTCCAGGCGTCGGTGCGGCAGGCGGCTTGGCTTACGGCTTGCTGCATCTGCCGAAGGCTCGGATTGTATCCGGGAGTCAATGGATATTAGACACGCTAGGCGTGGAAGACCGCTTACAGCAGGCTTCTTTGGTGATAACCACGGAAGGGCGGGTGGATTCAACCACCTTTCAGGGAAAAGCCATCGGCCAGTTATTGGAGTTGGCTGGTCAAAAGCCGGTGTTCATCTTTTGCGGCCAAATGCAAAAAGGGCTGCAACTGCCGGAAAATGTGCAAATCTTTCCGCTGGTTGCGTTGGATGCAGAGCTTAACGACATTCAAGCCGCCATCAAGCAGCCTAGACCATTACTAGAGCGCTGTCTCAACGAGGCGAACGCTGCAATTCAAGCGGTTTTGGAACTGTAATTAATCTGGCTCAATTTCAACAACCAGTTCCACTTCAACGCTGGCATCCTTGGGTAATGCGCTGACGCCGACGGCGGAACGAACATGTTTGCCGGCATCGCCAAACACTTCAACCAGCAGATCGGATGCGCCATTCATGACGGCAGGTTGTTCAAAAAACGAATTGGTGCTGCTAACAAAGCCGGTGACTTTGACGATTCGCTTAAGCCGCGCTAAAGAGCCGCCAAGTTCGTGCCGGATCAGGCTGAGGGCATTCAGCACACAGAGACGTGCGGCCTCCTGACCGTATTCTACAGTCACATTCCAACTGCCCACTGCGCCTTTGTATGCAACCTCGCCATCCCGCATGGGCAATACGCCGGATGTGTACAGGAGGTTCCCAACCCGAGTGACGGCGACATAGCTGCCAATGGGGAGCGGAGGCGTGGGGAGCTGGGCCTCGAATTCCGAACGTGTTTTTTCCGTTTGGGACAGGGTTTCCATGGCAAGCCTCCTCAAGCATAAACGTTTGCCGCTATTTTAATACAAGCAGATAGGTTATTCGTTGAGGAGATCATCGATGCTGCATTCCAGCAATCGGCATAGCCGGAGGAGCACCGGAAGCCGCGGATAACTCCGACCTTGATTCCAATAAAGAATTGTTTGATGTTCAACATCCATCTTTTCTGCCACTTTTTTCATATTCCAACCTTTTTTGAGACGGGCTAATTCTGCAATTCGCAAACGCATACTTCCCCCTTTGCCGATTTGTGCATGTAAAACCGAAAATTTGCACCCATCCCGACTGCTTTTTTCGTTTAGAATGAGAGGACTAAAATCTCAGCGGGGGATCAGTCCGCCCTTGCAGCAGTTTCGGGGTTTTTAGTTATTATAGATCATTTTTGAAAGGTTTACGATCAAAAATGAAATTTTATAAAAGCGACTTTGTCCATAATCCCGGAGACTGTGATTCATGAAGCCATCAGAGAAAAAGCTGGGCCTTGCCATTCAGCTGTTTCTGATACAACAAGGCTTGCAAATCGAAGATTTGGCCCAACAGATGGGCATAACCAGCGATGCGCTGTCCAACTTGATTCACGGGCGACGTGGCTTTAAAAACGAAACCCTGGAGAGGTTGGCCAGGACGCCGGCTCTTCAGGCGGGCGGTCTGACGTTGACCAAACTGCGCGCCTTGCGCGCGATGGATGAATACCGCTTGGAAGAGCTTATTCTGGCAATGGTGGAATACATTAAGCTGGGTGAGATCGAACGTTTACCAAAGGATTTCTTTCAGCAACTTCAAAAGAGTCTGGAGCAGGATGGGTTTCCGCACGCTCTTTCAGATAAGAAGCATGCGCTGCTCGCATTAATTCAAGAAGACCCTGCATGAAATCGTCATAATGCATTATGAACCTCCTCAGGATCGAGCCTGCTGCGGTGCGTCTATGACTATAGCAAACATCGAAAATATTTTCTATTAAGGTTGGTGTTGAATATCCCACAAGATTTCGACTTGAGCGAAAATTCAGGCATGAAGCCATGATGGAAATATTACGCTACTCTTTTATATCGAATTTTGAGTGCAGGAAAGCGTATAAAATATTCGGTTTTCCTAAGAAAAACGAATATTTGATCAAATCACTGGCAGGGGAAACGGTCACAAGAGGCGAATCGACATTGTGCTTTCTGAGGATGTCATTTCACGGAAAAAGCAGCGCGCAGGCTAAGAGTTGACGAGTCGTAAAGGGCGAAACCATGCAGCGCATTGATGCAGGCGCCGCAGGAGGTTAAATATCGATTCGCCTTAGATTCCAAAACGGAACATCACCCAAAAAACAACTAAGCAGTAAAGGCTCATGGCAATGCCACGTGCCGGGTGATCTTCCGGAATAAAGACCAGTAGCAGGATACCAATGATAAAAAACAGCGTAAACAGCACCATCAGGCGTTCTTGAGATGGCCTGGCCCGTTTCTTCAGAGATTTACTCTCAGAGGGGACTGGTTCAGAAGGCATGCGCTTGATCTCCCATTTCGTGTCTCAACACTGTATCACACGCAATTTGTGGTTTTAAGAACCAGCCCTCCAGGCTGGGCATGTGTGGGCAATTGGTGCGAATTCGGCAACGATGCCAAGGGACTCAAAAAAACGCCTGAGAATGCCTTATGGCACAGGCAGCCGAAAAGCCTTACTTTGCAAGGCGAAAGCTGATTTTAGATTCAGAACCCTCGATCTTCTGCCGGACTTCGGTTCGGTTGCTGCCATAAATCCGGTTCATTTCTTCGGGGAGGTTTTTCTCAATGTCCAGAATAAAGATGTCGTGTACGATAAATTCCTTGATCAGAAGGACAATGCCTGGGTTTTTCGTGATGATTGCCTGCGGCTGACGGTCTTCCGCATTTGAAATCGTACCGACCAGCCCTTCCTTATCATCTGCGGACAGGATGAACCAACGCAAACCGTAAGCCTGTTGAATGGCGTCGGCGCGTTCGTGCTGGAAGATATCCACGCCTTCAATGTTGCAATCATCATAACCAACCATGCGAATGATGACGCCCCGTTTTTTGGCTTCCTGAAACGCCGAGGCCAGATATTGAGCGTCTTCACGCCAAATTTGCACAAAAAGCGAGTGCTGGGCATTGTTGATCATGTCCAATGCATGCTTGAAGAGGGCTTCTTTACCACGCAGGTTGACGATGGGTTCGACCGTTTCGTTGGCAAGACTGGGCAGGGCCTCTCTTAGGTAGTTGACTGAGCCTCTAAAGGAACGTTCCCAGCGATCCAGGAGTTCATGGGGGCTAATGGGCGTGTAGGTAACGGGTTTTCCACCCATTGCTACGACAATATTGTTGGCTTCCAACGCTTTGAGCGTGTCGTAAGCGCGTGCCTGTGGAACGCCTGATTCTTTGCTGATTTCGTAACCAGTTGCGGGGTTTTGCCTGAGGAGCGCCAAATAGACTTTGGCCTCGTAACTGTTTAATCCCAGCTCTTTTAGTTTATCAACGAGGTTATCCGCCAAAGCTAACTCCCAAGCCAGCGCATCATACTTACTACAATAAGTAGTATAAAAAGCTTTTCTTGAAAGTCAATAGATGAGATATGCAAAATAAACAATAATGGAAAGGGAAAGCTGCTTCAAGGGGTGATACTTGAAGCCTCCGGAGCGCTATTTGCAGAACTTGCTTTTGTGTTATAGTTCTGGGTCTACAACCCTGGAAAGGAATCGGAGACAGTTTCAAATGAAGGTCATCTTAACCAAAGACGTGGACACGCTGGGCGATAACGGTGATTTGCTGGAAGTTTCGGATGGTTTCTTCCGCAATTACCTGGAGCCCAAAAAACTGGCGATTCGTGCCACAGAAGGCTCCCTGGCTGATTTGCAACGTCGCATTGAGCGTATCCGCGCTAAGGCCGAAAAGAAACACCAGGAAGATCTGGCCAAGGCTGAAAAAGTGAATGCCTTGGGCGTCATTACGCTGGAAGCGAACGCTGGGGATACCGGCAAGCTGTACGGTACCATTACGACCAAAGAATTGACCAAGGTTATTCAGGAAAAAACCGGGTTTGAAATTGAGCGTCGTAACGTTAATGTGGATCGCCCGATCAACAAGGTGGGCGAATACACGGTGAACGTGAAGTTTTCGGCAAAAGTGTCTGCTCAGTTCCTGCTGAATGTCACTGCAGCCAAAGCGCAGCATGAAGAATTCGTGCTGGAAGAAGCTTTTGCAGACGACGAAGCCTAAGCAAGTTCTTGTAATCATTTAGACAGGCGGCTACTTGGCCGCCTGTTTTACGTTTTGGTGCTTTATTCCACTTCGTCCGGAATGACCGGATGATTCTGATAGGTCACCACGGTGACCAGTGTGTCCTCATCGACGGGTTGCTGGTAGGTTTCTGATAAAAAGCGAATAACGGCTTGAGGGGTTTGTAGCGACCGTTTTAAGCAGCGGAAATCCCCATCCGTCAGCGCGCGGATAGGGCATTGCCGCAATTCGCCGAGAATGCGCGCTTGGCGGACTTTTTTCTGTTCAACGCGGATGTCGACAATTTCATCCGGCGCCCAGTATTGATTGTCATAATACAATGTGCCCAAGCGCAAGGCGATGCGAGGGTGCTCGCAATCCTCTAGCAGAATCTCCTCCCTGAACTGGGCCGGCCAGTTGATCGCTTTTGCCATATCCCTTATTTGTTGCGGTACTTTTTCATAATACTTGAAGAAAGTACAAAAAAGTTTAAAGGGTAAAGAAGCAGTTATAACCCCTTGATCTGGTATGCTGATGCCGCCTTTGGGGTGATATTTCTTGCCTTGTAGTAGTTTTCGACGGAAAATCCCGCTTGAGATTGGGCATGAACTTCTCTATCCTAAAAGTAAGCGCGTTGGGCCTTTTGAGAGGATGGTTAGCGCTTAATGCTACGTAGGTATTGCTACGTGGCGATGATGGAGTTGTAAAAGAGAGTTGGAGTGCGCTTTTGCATGGTTCGAAAAGCGTCTAAGTTTCGCGTGAAAACTTTTTCAGCCTTCCCGCTGGATGGACTTTGTCTGAGTCGCAGGGCAGCGATTGAGCGAGTTCAGGAACAGTTGGGAATGGACGGCTTTCAGCAGGAAGCGTTAAGGTTGATTGAACTGTTTAACATTGATGCCGAAGAGCTGGCGGAGGCAGGCTTAGCCTACGAGCAGCTAAAAGCATTGGATCGGCAGCTTTTGTTTCGGTAAATAGCGCTCTCCGATAATTTCGCTTATACTTTTCTTGGGGTATATAGCACCAGAAGGTGTTGACGGGATTTATTACTCTAGTAGACGTCTTTTTATGATTTTGACAGTATGCAACCCCCCTTGTATTCCTCACCGCCTGCATTATCTCCTCCGAGCGGAGGGCTTACTCATCCATTGCAGCCGCATCCTCTATTCCAGATGATGCATGAGTCTGCTGCTCAGGCTACAGTTGCTTCAAAGGAGAAAGATGTTTTTCATGACACCTTGCTGCGATATGCAGGGTATGCCAATGAGTTTACGGAAGCAGGCATCAATTCGGGGGTTGGCCTTGCCAAAAAACTGAATCCATTGGCTTGGATAACCGTTTTTACCTATGGCTTTTCGGATGCGTTGAATCGATCCCTGAACAAGCATCGCGATGTTTTGCAGACAACTGGAGAGGAATACGAGGCAAAGTTGCGAGCTGTTTCCACCTTGTTCGAAATGTCCATTTTTCATGCCATTGCAACCTGGTATGGACCGGTTTATACAGTGATCAAGCCTGTTGGAAAGCTGACGGAAAAACTATTCAAGAACACGCTCAAGCGAGATCCTCGGTTCTGGCCCAGTGTGGCGGGGCTTGCAACCATTCCCTTTGTGCCGAAGGTGTTTGATCCCATTACTGAAAAGCTGTTGGCGCATACGTATACGCCAATCACAGAACGTTTAATCGATTGGCATCTGGCGTCTCGTCAAGATAAAACGAGAGAAGCGAAGCTAAACCGATTGGGATAGGGATTGGCGACTGCGGCTACTGGGCAGTGCATGGTGTTCTTTTGCGCGTACGGAAACCCAGCGGCTTTCCTTGACGTAAAAGCGCCAGGGATAGTCTCTAGCCTTGGTAATGCCGATACGGGTGGTCTGTATAACGGATGATTCGGACAACGGAGTTCCTTCCGCCAGAAAAAGACCGCTAGACATGCAGGTCATGGGTTTTCCGTTAAAGTCAGCGCGGCGGATGTTGAGCGCTTTGGTTAAACGGCCCGGCCCATTGGTTGTAAATGCTGTGCCAACTGGCGGCTCAAGCGCACGAAACAGAACGGCTCCAGCAGATCCCCGTGGTTCCGTCACCACATTGAGGCAGTCATACATCCCATAAATGAGGTATACATAGGCGGTTCCAGGGGCCTCGTACAGCATGGCCGCCCGACCAGTTCTTCGGTTATAGGCGTGGCAAGCCGGATCATCGGCAGTATAGGCCTCTGTCTCTACGATGGTGAAATTTAACCATTCCCCGATTTCCGGCCAAAAGCGCCATAACTGGCAACCCAGGAGTTCTCTGGCGACAGTCACCGTATCGCGCTCAAAAAAGCTGGTGGGTAATTGCTTGGCTTGCAATGGTTTTGGAATTTTAGAAATCATCCAAACGGGGCTTTCGCATTTATTGAAGCTCATATATGTTATATTACAGGTAGGACCATTTCAAAGACAGTTTGGAGAATTGGGTTGACCGAAAAGTTGATCATCCACGGCGGCCGGGCGCTCCGCGGTGATGTGCAGATTGCAGGCGCCAAGAACTCTGTATTGAAATTAATGGCTGCTGCGCTCTTGACTGGAGACAGCGTTGAACTCACCAATGTTCCTCACCTAAGCGATGTCACGGTGATGATCCAGGTTTTAAAGCATCTGGGTTGTCATGTGGAACAACAGCAGGATGGCCAATTATTCATTCAGGCCAAGGATATCACCAGTTACGAAGCGCCTTATGAATTGGTTCGCAAGATGCGTGCCAGTTTCGACGTGTTGGGCGCTCTGCTAGGCCGCTTTGGCGAAGCGCGCGTGGCGCTCCCCGGAGGGTGCTCTATTGGCAAGCGCGGTGTGGATCTGCACGTCAAAGGCCTCATGGCGCTGGGTGCAGATGTCGAGATCAATCACGGGTATGTGGAAGCAAAAGCTTCCAAATTGGTTGGCGCGGAAATTCTCCTGGATACCCCCAGTGTGGGAGCAACGGAAAATATCATGCTGGCCGCCACCACGGCTGAGGGTTCTACCATTCTGTCCAACGCCGCACAGGAGCCGGAAATTGTTGATCTGGCTAACTTTTTGAATGCAATGGGCGCAGATATCAATGGCGCCGGTACCAATGAGATCGTCATTAACGGTGTTCCGGCCAAATCCCTGCATGGTACGACGTTTGCTGTAATGCCGGATCGTATTGAAGCAGCCACCTACTTAATGGCCGCTGCCGGAACACGGGGCGATGTGACGGTTCACAATGTACTGCCCGCGCATATCAGCTCCTTAACCCACAAGCTGCTGGAGATGGGTGCGGAAATTGAAGTCCCGACGCCGAACAGCATTCGGTTGCGGTGCAATCAGCGTCTACTGGCTCAAAATATTGTGACGCAGCCTTACCCAGGCTTCCCAACAGACCTGCAAGCGCCGTTTATGGCCTTGCTGAGCATTGCAGATGGCGTTAGCATCGCCAAAGAAACCATCTATGAAAACCGTTTCAAGCATGTGGGCGAACTCAAACGGATGGGTGCTGATATCTCCGTTGAACGGGATGTTGCCGTGATTACGGGTGTTGAGCGCCTGAGCGGTGCGGAAGTCAAAGCGCATGACCTGCGCGCAGGCGCAGCCATGGTGATTGCAGGCGTTCAGGCGGAAGGCCGCACCGAAATTTCGGACTTGCACCATTTGGATCGTGGTTATGAGTATCTGGTTGAAAAAATGAAGGCTTTGGGTGCCGAAATCGAGCGTGTCGAGGACGGAACCGTGGAGCAATCCGAGGAAGTTGTCTCCGGTTAGCGCAGTACTGAAGACAGGACGTTGTGTATGAGCGATTCAACCCAGAGCAGTCGTCGATGGTACGATCAGGACCCGCTTCTGGCCGAAGTGCTGGAGCTCTTGCGGGCATACCCGGCGGACCTTAAGGCTCAGGCCGAGATTTTCCTGGCGAAAATCGAGGAACAAATCGGCAAGGAAACGTTGGAACAGTTCTACGAACTCTCAAAGCCCACCAAAACCGGGAATCGCTGGTATGACCACGATCCGGTGGTGTCTAAAGCTATTGAGCTGCTGCGAGTGGTCCCTCCGCAGGTGCAACGGCAAGCGGCGGAACGTTTCCTGGCCTCCATGAAGAAGCAAGGGCTGACGCCTGAATTGCTCAAGTCCAACCAAACGCCCTAGGAAGTACCATGTTGATGGCTGAGACGTAAACCGTGGCGATTGACCCGATCCGCTTTGGGGAAGCGGTTCAATTGTTTAACCAGGGCGAGTTTTTTGAATGCCACGAGGTGCTGGAAGATTTGTGGCGTCCCTTGCCACCGGGGACGGAAAAAACGTTTTTGCAAGGTATTCTGCAAGTAGGCGTGGGGTTTCACCATTGGCGGAGTGGAAATCTAAACGGTGCTCGGAGTTTATTGGAAGCAGGTTGTGAAAAACTGACTCACGTCCTCAAAGATAAGGACTTTCACCCTCCGATTGCACTGGCGTCCTTCATCAATGCCTCTAATGAATGCCTTGCTCAGGCGCGGAAGGATATGTCGGTTCTTGAGCGCTTTCCCAAAATTTAATAAGGATGTTTGATATCCCAATAAAAAATGGCCCGCAAAAAGCGGGCCATTTGAAAGCGTTTCGGTTGTCAAAATCCTATTTGAGACGGGATTCGACCACTTTCCAGTTGATGTTTTTCCAGAAGGCTTCAATGTATTTGGCGCGCTCGGTCGGTTTCCAATCGACGCAGTAAGCATGTTCCCAAACATCCATAACCAGAATGGGGTTGAAGCCAGCCGGATGGCCATTTTCGTGATCGGTGATCCAGAAGTTTTGCAGACGGCCGGTGCAAGGATCCTGGTACAGAATGGCCCAGCCAATACCGCGCATTAAGCCGGTGGCTTTAAAGTCCGCTTCCCAGGCTTCAACGCTGCCGAAATCTGCTTTCAGCGCTTCGGCCAGCTTGCCGGTGGTGGGAGCAGGGCCGCCATTGCCGATCATGTTTTCAAAGTAGTATTCGTGCAGACGCATCCCACTGTATTCCCAGCCAAAGCGGCGACGCATTTCGTTGTATTCAGGCGTGCCGGCTTTTCCAGCCTCACGCAGCTCGGCCAGTTTTTCGTTCAAGGTGTTGGTGTTGGTCACGTAGCCCTTGTACAAGGTGTAGTGTTGTTCCAATTGCTCAGCGGAAATGCCGTCGAGCTGCAAATTGTAGGTTTTTGCCTCATAAGGCTTCACCTGGGTTGCAGGCATGAATGTCTCCTCTCTAATCAATCAGCAGTTGAGATTACCAGTTTGTTTACTCTAGCACAAAAAGCGCCCAATGTCCTTGCGCCTTCGGCGTTCCCCGTTACAGCCCAACGCGCCGGACAAGGTTTAGAAGTTATACCGATTGTTGCTGGTGGTACATCCGGAGGGTGTTGCTCATTAAGGTGGCAATGGTCATCGGCCCAATGCCGCCTGGCACCGGTGTGATAAAGGAGGCTTTTTCCGCGGCGGAATCGAAATCCACATCCCCGCAGAGCTTGCCATCCACACGGTTGATACCGACGTCCACAACCACTGCACCCGGTTTGATGTCTTCTCCCTTGACCATGCGCGGCACACCGACCGCGGCAACGATAATATCGGCCTGGCGCAGAACTTCCGACAAGTTTTCCGTCTGGCTGTGGCAATAGGTGACCGTTGCATTTTCCTGCAACAGAAGCAAGCCTGCCGGTTTACCAACGATATTGGATCGTCCCAGCACCACGGCCTTTTGCCGACTCATACGGATGTTATAGTGCTTGAGCAGCGTAATGATGCCGGCGGGTGTGCAAGGCTTACACGCCGTGGCATCACCGATGAGTAAGCGTCCCAGGTTCAAGGGGTGCAAGCCATCCACATCTTTACGGGGATCAATGGCCTGGATGATGGCCTGGGCGTCAATGTGTTTGGGTAGTGGCAGTTGCACCAGAATGCCATGCACCGTTGCATCCGCATTCAATCGGCGGATCTCTGCCAGAAGGCTTTCTTGTGACGTATTGGCCGGTAGTAGCACCAGCTCGGACAACATGCCGATTTTTTGAGCCGTCTGCGCCTTTTTATTAACGTATAC
>DATNQC010000060.1:0-6562 GCA_036702885.1 Oculatellaceae cyanobacterium
GCTTTAATCGTTATACGCGCTTGCTTGTTTTTTCCTTGCTCTTCGTCATTTTTGCTCTGCTGACGTTGCTTTATAAACAGCAAGGTTGGCTATTCTCCTGATTCCACGCTTATTTTCGTTGGGAAATCCTACTGATACCCCCACTCGCTTCCGGGTGGGGCTTTTTTTCGCCGAAAGGCTAATGGCGCCGCTCTACGTTTGCTGCTTGAATAGGCAAAAGAGGAGGTGAGGACGATGGGATCGGAAAACCTGCACGAGCCGCTTGAAAAGCTCTCCGGCAAGACGGTGGATTTACACCGGGCCATTGTGTCGCTGATGGAAGAGTTGGAAGCCATTGACTGGTACCAGCAAAGGATGGAAGCGGCAAACGACGCCCAACTGCGTGATGTCATCCTGCACAACCGGAATGAGGAGGTGGAGCATGCCTGCATGGTGCTGGAATGGATCCGTCGCCACGACCCGGTATTCGATAAAAACCTGCGGACTTACCTGTTCACGGAAGGCTCCATTCTGGACATCGAAGAACGGCATGCGTCCGAGTAGATGTAGGCTTTAAAGCGCTTTTAATCCCGGATTCCCTGGAAAAAGTCACGCAGCAACGCAGCACATTCCGCTTCCAATAAACCTCCCATAACCGGCAGCTCAGGCGAGTCCAGCAGCAGTCCATACCGGGAGCCACAGGCCCCCATCACCGGATCCGGGGCGCCATATACCAGTTGCCCTACTCGCGCTTGTCGAATCGCAGACGCACACATGGGGCAAGGCTCCAGCGTTACATACAATGTGGCATCCCGTAAACGCCAATCCCCAAGGATTCGGGCAGCTTCCTGCAGCGCCAGTATTTCGGCATGAGCGATAGGATTTTGATCAATTTCCCGACGGTTACAGGCGCGGGCCAAAATTTGGCCGTCTTTCACCAATACAGCGCCCACCGGCACATCCAGCGGCAACGCCTCTTCCGCAACGGCAATGGTTTGCCGCATCCAGCGGTGATGATTCACGGAAAATTCATGCATACGGATGATTTTACGCCGATTTGCTTGGACCTGGTTGCATCACACTTTAGAATGATTACACTCCAAACACAATCATTGCCAGTACAGCAAAACGTGCGAGGTGTGGATTCCAATGCAGTACGGACAGGGGAACAACGGCTACAGCCAGCAGCCGGTTTATTTCATGAATCAGCAGCCAACGGTGATTCCGGGACTTAAGGTCGCCTATGGCGTTCAGGCGGTGCAAAACAACCAAACGCTTCAAGCAGGCCGCCCTGCCAATTGGCTTGAGCGTTTGAAAAATACGGTCGTAAATCTGGTCACGGAAGAAGCAGAGGAGGATCGCCCCATCGGCATCTCTCAACTGAGCAGAAGCACCTTTTTCGCCCACGGCAATTCGTCCTTTGGCACGATGGTGCAAAGCAGCAGACCGCTTTTAGACTACCGTTTCCGCTTCATCGCCGAACCGCGCAAACAAAATTAGACACAACGCAAACAAGCTATAGGGCATCGGTAGCATTCATGCGTCCAGCCCAGTCTCTATTGTGCGTGTCGTGCACATATCGGGCAAATCTCGTACTAGCTCAACCATAAAATTCACCAACACATCAAAAAACCGCAAAATAGCCTGTCAACTGTCATTCCCGGAAATTAGAAATATTAAAAAATGTAAAAAAGCAATACAGACACATCCATGCACATCATGTGAGTGATATAAGTCTGATGTGCTTCGCTTTACTGGAAAGCTTTAATAACAATGGGATTTTAAGATTCCACTAAGGGCTTCCAATTTACTGCTTTTTTACAAGGGGTCTTTTCTATGCTGACTGTACCAAGTCTGCTCACATTTGGCGCATCGCTTTCATCACCTCGACCAGTTACCCGAACAACCAACACCACCTCCGCTCTTCCTGCAATCAAAACCCTCACGAGGGATACGGTTTCATTTCGTGGCAACTCCGAATCCAACCGCCCCATCTCTGGCCGCTTACTCATTCTGGCAAACCGGGAATCCCATACGCTAAAACACAAGCCGGACAGTGACGATCAGGTTGAATTGAGCCGCTCCATGGGCGGATTGGTCACTGCCCTCATGCCCTTGCTTCAGGAAGGCGATTTCTGGATTTCCAGCCGGGATAAAAGCCGCAAGGATGTTCCAGCATCCAAAATCCGGGAAGTGGTTCAGGAACGATACCCCCACCTGCTGGATAAAGTGCCGGCGTACAACACCGTGGATATCGAACTTTCTAAAGAGCAGATTAACGGGCATTACAACAAAATCTCCAACGGGCAGCTCTGGCCGTTTGCCCATGACCGCATCGACACCACGGAACGCTACAGAGATTCCGATTGGGAAAAATACCGGGAGGTCAACCGCGCGTTTGCGGAAAAGACGCTGGAACACGCGAGAGACGAGGATTTTATCTGGGTCCATGACTATCAACTGATGCTGGCTCCCGGCATGATTCGGGAGCGCTCCCCTCACAAGAAAATCGCTTATTTCCACCATATTCCCTTTACGGATATGAATAAGCATTTCCCGCAAAAGACGGAGCTACTTCGCGGGCTTTTGGGGGCAGACCTTATTGGCTTTCACGTCCCCAGCTATGTGGAAAACTTCCTCCAGGCTGTGGAGCACAATATTCCCGAAGCCAAGATTTACACCAGCAAACAAGTGCCGGGCGCTACGATTGAATACCAGGGCCGCTTCATCCGCGTCCAGGATTTCCCGATCAGCATCGATGCGCAAGGCCTTGCCAACCGCATTGAACACTCCAAGAGCATCCAGGACTACCGACAGAAATGGGAAACATTCAAGCGGACGCATGGCATTGAATACCTGGGCGCCGGTGTGGAACGCCTTGACTACTCGAAAGGCATTCCCCAACGTCTGGAAGCCATTGATACCTTCCTGACCAAGCATCCGGAATACAAAAAGCGGTTCAGCTTTGTGCAGGTTACAGCGCCCAGCCGTCCCGAGATTCCTGCATATCAAGCCCTGGCACGGGATATTCGCCAGCAAATTGAACGCATTAACGAAAAACACGGCACGCTGGGTTGGAAACCCATCATTCAGGTTGCAGGAATGCCAAATGACGAAGTCATGGGCCTCTTCCAGGCGTCGGATTTCTCCATCGTCAACTCACAAGCGGATGGAATGAACCTTGTTGCCAAAGAATACGTGGTTGCCCAGGGAACCAAGCAGGCCAGAGGCGGCATTCTCATTGCCAGCCCATTTATGGGAGTGACCGAACAATGGCGCAACCAAACCAGAGCCTGGGAAAAGCGGGCGACACTCAATCAGCTTCCGGCACCTCAAGACTTTTGGATCCCTCCCCTCGACATTGACGCGACGGCGGAAGCCATTCACAGGGCGCTTCGCCTATCCCCTGCCCAGCGGCAAAAAGTGATGGAGCCGGTTCGTCAACACACATTTGAACACAATGTCACCCGCTGGTCCCGTGATTTCCTGCGGGCATTCCAGGAAGCCGCGCGTCACCCCCATGAAGGGACGCCAAACGGTTCCAGCCATGCACCTCACTTATTGAACTCAGCCGGCTAATCGTACTCGTACAAGTACTTTTTCCACTGACTGAACTCTTTCTGGCTGACATGGTTCTGTTTGGACAGTTCAAAGTGGATAAAGTTAAACGGCTTACACGGACGGGTATTGAGGACAAAGCCTGCTTCCTTCGGCGTGCGGTTGCCTTTTGTGACATTGCACCGCAAGCAAGCCACCACCACGTTGTCCCAGGTATCTTTCCCCCCACGGGAACGCGGAATGACGTGATCAATGGTGAGATCCGTCTTCTTCCCACAATATTGGCACGTATACCCATCCCGATGCATCACATTGCGACGCGTCAGGGGAATATCTTTATGTGGAATTTTCACGTAATACAACAAGCGAATCACCAGCGGCAGATGCCAACCAGCGCGTAATTCCTTGCCATTGCGCTCGACAGTCTCGGCTTTCCCCTTGAGAAGCAGAATGACGGCCCGATTCCAACTACAAACATGTAAAGGTTCGTAAGATGAGTTTAACAGCAAAACTTTGCTCACCGAACAGCCCCTTTTACCATAAAATCTATATAAACAATCATAAAATCTCTAAGCATAAATGTCCACCAATTCAGCCTTTTACCACTTTAAAAAGTAAAGAAAAGTTACACACATATATTTCCCCAGATTCATCATCTCTAATCCCCGTAGCTACCCATTTAGGACGCATACGCTAAAAAGCGCAGAATAATAACTCCCAGGCTTATTGTAACCCGATGTTTGCCATTCTGGGAACACAGCCCCCTCCAATGCAATTGGAAGTCAGCAACCAATCCTGTGTCAACCCCTCTGCCGATGGATTCCCAAATCACACTGTCGCTCGATGAGTCTCAATCTTCCTCCCTGTTACGATGGCCAAGTAATTCATAATGGCTTTGGATTGAGGAAAAAAGATGGGATTCAGACGCAGCGTTGGCATGCTTTTGACACTCAGCTTGCTCCTTGGCGCAGGAGCAGGTTTGTTCCCCCCTTTGAATGCCCATGCCCACCCCAAACACCATTGCTGGCACGGTAAGAACAACCGGGTTCACTGCGATAACGGCCATGATTACTATTACGATCGCCGCCGTCAATCCTGGGTAGATTATCAAACCGGCAAAATCCTGAAAGGCGGTCTGGTAGGCGCTGGAATTGGCGCTGGTGCAGGCCTGCTGCTGGATCGCAATGTCGGCAAAAGCGCATTGATTGGCGCAGGTCTTGGTGCAGGAGCGCAGGCGGTTCGTTACAGCAGGACCATGCACCGCCATCCCATCGCAAAAACGGCGGCCTACGGCGCCCTAACCGGCGTCGGTGTGAATGCAATCCGTCAGGATAACTTGGGCAAAGGGGCCTTGTGGGGGGCTGGCATCGGCGCAGGCCTCGGAGCGCTTCAGCATCTCGATTAAAGTTTTTTCCTACCCTTTCCAGGGCTGTCATAGCCTCCACTTACACTCCAAATTATTAACTTTCGCAATACACAACTCCCGGCAAATCCTATCTTTGCCGGGTTTCTCTTGACTTCCCGCCGCGATTGGAAAATAGTGCAATAAAAATCAAGGAAGATAGCGTGATCCTGGATTTCATCAAATCATTGTTTTACAGGCCGAAGCGGACCAATGCCCGTTCCGGAAAAAGGAGTCAGTCAATGAGCGAAACTGCAAACCAAGTCCGAGCCAGCCACCTCCTGGTGGAAAGCCAAAAAATGGCTGAAGAATGCCGCGCGGAAATCCTGGCCGGCGCATCCTTTGCAGAGGTCGCTCAACGGGTTTCCAAATGTCCCTCTGGCGCACGGGGCGGTGATCTTGGATATTTTGGCCGCGGTCAAATGGTGCCGCAATTTGAAAAAGCCGCTTTTGAGCTTCCCGTCGGAGAAATCTCCCAGCCGGTTCAAACCCAGTTCGGCTGGCATCTCATCACCGTTACGGACCGTCAGTAATCTCCACGCTGCCCCTCAAAAAAGAAAGACAGCGTAGTCAAGGACATTCGCTGTCAAAGGGGGACAATAAGGGAACTTGAATTAAACTTGGCTAGATAAAGGACACAAAGCCAAACGGGTTTTGTGCTGCCGTGTTAAAACCTGTCAGCGAAAACGGGTTAACCGTCTGCATGCCGAAGCCCGTAGTCGGGATGCCTAAGGGCAGGCCGCCAGCAAAAGGATTAATGGCCTGGTTGCTGAACAAACCGTTGGTCGCCTGGTTCACTCCAAACTGTCAAAATCGTGCCTAGCGGATTAACCATGGGCTCTCTCCTGTTTGCTCTCTCAATAAGAATCGATATACGATGCCTATCTCTCAAACAAATAAAAACAATTTAAAAATCAGGATTGCCCAGTTTGTTAATTTTTATTATGAATCCCTCAAACCCATCTCCAATTTAGGGAGGAGCCAACGCCTCCCGACAAGAATCCAAACATCCGGCAATTTCTGCATCAGTATGTCCGGTCCAACAAATTTTCCCCGCCACAATGGGGTGGTGGTAATCGGTTTTGGCGATAGAGCCATTTCCCTCGGTTATCAAAATAGGCGGTGCCACGAACCACTTAAAGACAGCTCGAGCCATCCGATTGTAAAACTTCTGGAGCCACTCCGCCTTCTTTTCCGGAGATAGCACATAACGCTCCTCATACTGAAACGGCGCTTTCAGCATCTCTTCAAAACTTTGCCGCAACGCTTCAATCCGCCAAATAACTTCATCCGCAAATTCGTATGGCATCAGCTCATCTTCCGCCGTGACCAGTTTTCCGGTTTTCGGGTCCCGTTTCAAATCGGCCCCAGAAGGCCTTTGAATCACAGCCGCCGGAATGACATCCCGTGGGGTCTTGACATGCGGTGGACGGTGATGATTCAACCATTGCGCCAGCGCCCTGACCTTGGTTTTGGGCAGATCGCCCAGCGGAGCCAGCGCCCCACTCATGTCACCATTCACCGTCGCATAACCCAGGTACAATTCCGATTTATCAGAAGTTGCCACCGGCAGCGCCCGGAACTCATTCCCCAACTGGCGCAAAAGCGTCGCCCGGCTAATGG
>DATNQC010000069.1:0-1776 GCA_036702885.1 Oculatellaceae cyanobacterium
CCACTGGGGATGCTAATGCCCAAACCTTTAGCCTGCTTCGGAGCGAATTGGGAATCCACGTCGATTTCAATGACATTTAATCCATGTTGAGCGGCCACTTCTTTAGCCAGCGGTTCGACTTCGCGGCAGCTTGCGGACCAATTTGCCCGGAAAATGACAATACTGCCTTTATCCTGGCTCCAGCTTGGGTTTAGAACACCCAAAAATATGGCCAGCATGGAAACTGCCAGCACGATTCGCTTGAAAAACACTGAATATCGCATTGAAATCTCGCCGCTCCAGCCAATTCTAACGGTAAAGACGTGAGCTCATCCAGAAAGTTTCCACTTTTTATAATTGTATGCCCAAATTTCTTCTGATTAAAACGGGCTAAGCGCCAAATTGCAGGCGGGTCAGGGTTGCATGTCCGTCAACATGCAGCATCTTGCCCGAAATTCTCATACTATCCGCCGTAATCACCAGGTTGTTTTTGCCCAAGCGTTTAAGGTCAATCAGCTCATTGATTTTATCCTGAAAGGTGTCGGCCACATCCACCGGAAGCTGAAGCTGGTTGCCCCCAGACAGGATAGTCATTTCGGAGACGACAAGCTGCCCATCCCGGATGCCCAGTTTGCCTATCATTTCCAGGGGAACGGCAAGCCCTTGAGCGATAATGCCGTTGACGGTGAGTTTAATCCTGTTTCCGCCGCCAAATGTCAGATTCGGATTGCTGAATGTCAGCACCTTCAGCCCACCAGTCTGCTTCTGGATGGCTTTTTCGATTTTGGCAAGCGTCTTGGGGTTGGCAAGGAAATGATTGATGCTGTCTTCGGAGATTTGCAGGTTTACCTGTGCGCTGACCGGCTGAGACAACACAAAAGTGCGATTGTTCAGAAGCTGCATGGTATCGAAAGAGAAAGGGGGGGTGTCCATTTGCAGGCGTTCCACCCGGAGGTTTTCAAGATCCGCATCCCGGATATCCGCTTTCAGGCCTTGCAGCGTCCCGTTACGAAAATCAATTCCAGAAGCGAGCAAGGTCAATCTGCCGACCGAATAGTCTGCAAAGCGCCCCTTGACGATATCCAGCGTGACAGACTGAGCACTGCTATCCGGCAGATCCAGGACGGCAACGCCTCCTGCTTTTATGGGCGCATGGACCGATTGACCGGGAAGTTGAGCCATAACAGCCATGGGCAAAGCCAGACTTAAGGCCAGCGCAGATAATTTGGTGGTGAGTGCTCGATTCATAGGGCAATCCTTCCTTAATCCAACCTGCAAACGGAGTTGTTAACTGCCTTCTGACGCATCCGGCGGAGCCAGTCCAAGTGACTTCAGGAAGCCGGCATCCTTCCGCCAGTTTTCCTTAACCTTCACATAAAGCGCTAAATGGACTTTATTTTCAAGCAGTTTCTCAATTTCTTCCCGGGCTTCCATCCCGATTTTGCGAATCATCTGACCATTTTGCCCAATGAGAATACCCTTCTGAGACTTTTGATCCACGTACAGTGTTGCATCAATGCGCGTTAGCGCCGGATCGGTTTCATCAAATGATTCAATACCTACGGCGACACTATGAGGAATTTCCTCACGGGTGTTTAGCAACACTTTTTCCCGGATAATTTCGGCCGTAATTTCCCGAAGCCGTTGGTCTGTCACGGCATCTTCCGGGTAATAAGCGGGTCCCGGGGGTAATTTCCGAATCAGTGTATCGGCCAGCTCATTCACACTTTTGCCGGTCTTGGCGGAAATACTCATCATCCGGCTATTCGGGTAGCCTTCCAGCAGTTTGGCGTATAG
>DATNQC010000075.1:0-11532 GCA_036702885.1 Oculatellaceae cyanobacterium
CCGCCATCTTCATCGGCACTTGGCGTTCGGCTTGAAGTTCAGCAAAGTCGAGATACATGGTGACAATCCGGTTCAGGTCTTTCAGTTCCTTTTCTTGCAGGTAGTTTTTTGTGACGCATACATCGCCTTTCAGAATCTTCCCCTTCGGGCCATTCTTCCAGGTGGTCAGCCCCATGTTCGGCTGGGTGCTATCCGCCCGTTCCGCAATCAGCTCCGCCGCCGTATGACCATGAATGGCCCAATGCAGCTTGTTCTGAACCGTGGCAAAAAAGGTCTGGGTGATGGGGGCCTTGGGATCGTAATCAATGGAGCATTGTTCATAGATGTCGGTAATCTTCTGGTAAAACCGCCGCTCGGAGGCCCGGATCTCCCGGATGCGCTCCAGAAGCTCGTCAAAGTAATCCTTGCCCCATTGCTGGCCTTGCTTCAACCGGTTGTCATCCAGCACAAAGCCCTTGATGATAAACTCTTTCAGTGTTCGGGTCGCCCAAATCCGGAACTGGGTCGCCTGGTAGGAATTGACCCGGTAGCCAACGGCAATGATGGCATCCAGACTATAATACTGAGTTTGGTATGTTTTCCCATCTTCGGCAGTGTGTGCAAAAATTGCACATACTGAATTTTGATCAAGCTCGCCTGTATCAAAGATGTTTTTCAGGTGCTTGGTCACAACTGTCCGATCAACCCCAAACAACTCGGCAATTCGTTTTTGGGGGAGCCATAAGTTCTCCCCATGAAAAGCGACTGCCACGCTGACAGAGCCATCCGGGGCCGTATAAAGAACAATGTTGTGTTGCGGCTCGCTCATGACACGCCCAGCTCCTTCAGGTAGTCCCGCATTTTGGTGCGGACGGCGGCCAGTTCGTTCTCCAACTGCTCAATCTCCTGTTGCACCGCCGCCACGTCAATCTCCTCTTCCTCCTCAAAGGTATCCACGTAGCGGGGAATGTTGAGGTTGAAGTCGTTTTCCTCCAATTCCTCCGGCGTGGCCTTGTAGGAATAGATGCTCAGGGGCGGCTGGCTAGCCTTTTCCACCACGGCCCGCTCCCGGTAGATGCGGACAATCTCGTTCACCGCCACATCCAGCAGTTGGTTCTGGGTCTTGGCGCTCACAAATTCCTGGCTGGCGTCGATAAACAGCACGTCCTTGCGGGCCTCGTTGGGGCCGCCCTTCTCCCGGCTCCGATCAAAGACCAGGATCGCCACCGGAATCGACGTGGTGGGGAAGAGCTTATCCGGCAGGCCGATGACTGCATCCAGAACGTTCTCTTCAATCAGCTTGCGCCGGATGCGACCTTCCGCCGCTCCCCGAAACAGGACGCCATGGGGCACCACCACCCCCACCCGGCCTTCCTTGGGCAGGGCGGTTTCAATCATGTGGGTGATAAAGGCGTAATCGCCCTTGCTTTTGGGCGGCACGCCCCGCCAGAAGCGGTTGTACTGATCGCGCTCGGCATTTTCAGCCCCCCACTTGTCCAGCGAAAACGGCGGGTTGGCCACCACCACGTTGAAGCGCATCAGCTTGTCCAGTTCCACCAGGGCCGGGCTGTTCAGCGTATCGCACCACTCGATGCGGGCCGAGTCCATCCCGTGCAGGAACATGTTCATCCGGGCCAGCGCCCAGGTGCTGCCGTTGACCTCCTGGCCGTACAGGGCAAAGTTATCGTCACCGACACTCTTCCCCGCCTCAATCAGCAACGAGCCGGAACCACACGCTGGGTCCAGAATTTTATCCCCCGGCTTCGGCGCAACCAGCTTGGCCAGCAGGATGGAAATCATTTGAGGCGTGTAGAAGTCTCCCGCCTTCTTGCCGGACTGGGTGGCAAACTGTTCAATCAGGTAAATATAGGTGTTGCCGATGATGTCTTCGATGTTGCCCCCGTACCGGGAAGGCCGGAGGTCCAGCTTGGGGTTGGCAAAGTCTTCAATCAGGTTTTTCAGGCGGCGGTTGCGGTCCTTGGTCTTGCCCAGGGCGGCCTCGCTGTTGAAGTCGATGTTCCGGAAGACCCCTTCCAGCTTGGCCTTGTTGGCCTCTTCAATCTTGTCCAGGGCGATGTTGATCAGCTCCCCGATGTTATCGGCGTCGCGCTGCTCGTACAGCTCATCGAAGCTGCATCCCTTGGGCAACACAAAGCGTTCGCGCTCCAGCTTGCGGCGGATGCGGGTCTCGTCATCGCCGTACTGCTTCTTGTATTCTTCGTAGTGGTCCTTCCACACGTCGCTGATGTACTTGAGGAACAGGAAGATCAGGATGTAATCCTTGTACTGGGAGGGATCAACCACGCCGCGAAACGTGTCGCACGCCTGCCAGGCAATGGCGTTGATCTCCTGTTGCTTGATTTTTTCGGGGACTTTCACGCTCATGGTGCTTTTCCTTCCAGGGTTAATACTTGGTTGGGAGAGGCGGCCAGCCCAAAGCCGACCGCCCATCCCTGTTAAAACCTACCGATCACCGCACGGCGGGCTGTACTGTTGCCGAAGCTCCCGCTCAATCCGCATCCGGTCAACCGCCCCGCAGTACAGGGCCGCGTACAAGATGCTGCCGTTCTTGTTGCGTACCCAGCAGGATTGGCGGTCATGGTTTTCGACCCGATCCCGCACGCTTTCGGACTCCCCAATATCCAGCACCTTGTAGGAGCCGCCCACCGTAGGGGTCAGAATCGCATACACCCCGGACTGACGCCGCAAACTGGTCGTTTGAGAAAACGGCCCCTCGAAGGTGTACCGCCCGATGGTGATTTGGGAGGGGTTTGGATTTATCATGGACATGGTATTATTCCTTTATAGGTTGTCACTGTAACAATCTGAACCCTGACGGTGTTGCCGCACTGTCGGGGTTTTTCAGTAAGCACGCCGCCCTTTCGGGAAGCCTGCCTTCCTCCGCGTATTGCAGAAGAAGCCTGTTGGCCAGCGCCTGACGCCTGGCGGAAATCTCCTGGAGCAACCGTTGCTCCTCTTCCACAAGTTGATGCAGGGTGACAATATCCTTTTGAATCTGAAGGGGCGGGATCGGGATCGACAAACTGGCCAGCGCCGTCTTGCTGACGGTAGGGATAAACGACCCCATGGCCTCCGCCTGAAGCGCGTTCTGGGTCTTGCTCTGATTCAAGCGCCAGGCCACATAGTCCGGGAGCACGTCCTGTTCTTGCACGCGAATCAGCAGGATGGGAAAAGCGGGCAACGCCACAAAGGAGAGATCGTGAATCACAGCCGCCGGGAAGTTGGACCCGCCCCTTGAGCGGACTATAATGTCCCCATCCTGGAGCACCAGTTCTTCCTTGAAGTCCTCAAGGGCGACGGGCGTGAGCGAGGCGACATCAACACCACCACCGGTAATGAAATCCTTGGTCTGTACGACCCGGACATTACCAGAGGGACACGGCTCAATCTTCTCCCGGAAGTGGTGCCCCGTCCTGATAAGACCCAGTTTGCCCAAGCTCCTCTCGGAATATTTTGTTTTAGAATTTAAAAGCATGCGCTTATTATAGAGGAGCCAGCTCGACTGTCAAGTCTTTTGGTGTAGAATAATTTTTCATACATTTTTAAATTATTAGATGTCGAGTTTATCACACCCCCGTAAAGGGTTTCAAAGCCTCTTGCCGCCGAAAAACCAGCATAATAGGCATGCACACGATAACGACAAGCTCCTCACCCTGTTTCCGGGGTGTTCAGGTTAAAATGGAACCAAGATTATGGACGGCAAGCTAAAATTCAAGCATCTGAACCCGGACAACTGGCTGGAGCAAGAGAACGTTATCAAGCATATCGTTCACGTCTATCCAGACGGCCAGCAAGAGCCGGTAACACAAGCCGACTGGTTGAAGAAGTTTCTGGCCCCAAGACTTCCGGAATGCGTGCCCATAGAGATTATCGAGCTTTACGAAGTGGCGCGGGGCTGCATGTTGTATGGCTACTTCTTTTATCCCCTCTATACAGTTGGTCACAATCAACTCTTTTTAGTGCTGGATGCTGCCACGGCAGTCAAGTGTGAAGCGCTGGGGATGGAAAAGGCGGACAAAAAGAAGTTTGTGGAACGAATCAACTATCTGCTACGGCTGGGCCTCATCGACGAAGAAGAGAAACACCGCTGGGAGGCGGTCCGTTCATTGCGAAACAGCATTGTTCATCGGACCAGCCAGATGCTTTTGTCACCCAACTTCGCACTTGATGGCCTATATTTTGTACGGGACGATTTGACCAAACTGTTTGCCGAATAAAAAATGGCGCAAAAATGTGAGAGGGTGATACGCATTGGGGCGGGGCGAACTTCCCCCCATGGCCCCTGGCGTCTTCATGAAAAACTGAACCGGGGTGTATGGGCTGGGTTGAATGGCATCCGCCGGGGTGTTCAGAAAACCCCATGAAAACCGCACCGTCAAAACCCGCATAAAACCGGGATCGCATGCGTGGGATTGGAGGGGTTCGGAAAACACATGTTTTCTGAACAACGTATCCACCATGTTTACAAAACCGGATCGGCCTTAGCACTAAGGGCTGAACGCTCCACCCTTGCCATGAATTTTTGGGATCAGGGTTGACAAATTTTTTAACTCGATCATGCATGAATACATGAAATGCTTTTAAGCATTTTATAAATCAGCAAGTTAAACGAGGAGCAAAACCCAATGAAAAACAAACGCGATTTGTATCAGGAAATTACGGACAAAATCATCGCCTCCCTGGAAAAGGGCGTCAGCCCCTGGAAATGCCCCTATAAAATACAAAAAATGCATCAAACCCGTTACGGCGGCCATGCGGGCTTGCCCCACAATGCCAAAATGAACCGCTGCTATAGCGGGATCAACGTGCCCATCTTGTGGATGGTGCGCGAGGAAAAGGGCTATACCTCCAACGGCTGGTTGACCTACAAGCAAGCGCGGGAAATGGGCGGCCACGTAAAAGAAGGCGAAAAGGCCACCACCGTTGTTTACTGGAATTTTACGGATGTGGCCGATCCCAAGGAAGGCGATCCGAATAACATCAAACGGGTTCCCTTCTTGCGGCATTTCAATGTGTTCAACGTGGAACAATGCGAGGGGATCGCGATCAAGAAACCGGAGATCAAAACCTCTGAGCAAAAATGGGAAATGCTCAAGCATGTGGATGACGTGCTGGGCGCTCATAACGCCGATATTCGCTTTGAATATATGGGCGTTCGGGCCTGCTATTCCCCAACACGCGATTTCATCAACATGCCCAAGCCGGAGCGCTTCAAGTCATCCGGAGATTACTATTGCACCCTGTTTCATGAAATCACGCATTGGACGGGCCATCATAGCCGCTTGAACCGGGATTTCAAGGGCCGGTTCGGGGATGAGCATTACGCCTTTGAGGAGTTGATCGCTGAAATGGGATCGGCTTTCCTGTTCGCCGATCTGGGCCTGGATGGCAACGTACAGCATGACAGCTACATTGCCTCTTGGCTCCGGGTTCTCAGGAACGACAAAAAAGCCATCTTCAAGGCCGCAACGGAAGCAAGCAAGGCCCACCAGTTC
The DNA here is from genome assembly GCA_036702885.1 of Oculatellaceae cyanobacterium. Taxonomy (GTDB): domain Bacteria; phylum Cyanobacteriota; class Vampirovibrionia; order Vampirovibrionales; family Vampirovibrionaceae; genus DATNQC01. The sequence continues at coordinate 5,496 of DATNQC010000075.1, forward strand.
ATCCTGAACGCATCAGCCCAAGCGGAACAACAGGAGGAGGCCGCCTAGTGCGGTCTCTTCATGGTATGCTTTAATGCATTATATGCAAACATAAGGAATATCAAATGTCATCAAAAAAATATACAAAAGAGGCCATTATTAACCTTCTAAAAGAACAGGCTAAAAGATTGGGGAAAGACAACTTAACAAAGCAAGAAATTAGTCAGTGTATATCAACAAGTACTGTGAACAGCTACTTTGGAACGGTCCGTGCCGCTATGGAATTTGCTGGATTAACGTATGCTGAACGCGGTGAAAATTTGAAAAATCGTCCTCCACAAATCAATGATGATGATCTATTTAATTCAATTTTAGTACTAGAAGCTGAACTTGGAGAAATACCCAACTACAATCAATATCAGGCGATGGGGAACTATTCCGTTAAACCCTTTAGGCAGCGCTTCGGAAAATGGGAAGATGTGATTGCCTATTATCAAAAATGGAAAACTGAAAATTCGCTGTCTAATCCCGTCCATCAAACGCAAACAAGCTTCAAAAAAGTAAAGACTACTACGCCTAAAGTTCAACCCCCGAAAGCAAAAAAGCCTCCAAAGTTATACGGAGAGCCTATCGACTTTAGAGGATTGCATCACGCCCCCACCAATGAACAAGGCGTTGTATTTCTATTTGGAATGGTATGCCGGGAATTAGGTTTTCGTATTGAAATTGTCAGAACTGGATTTCCTGATTTTGAAGGGAAGTATTTATACAACGCCAATGAAAATCTATGGGCTGAAGCACGAATTGAGATAGAGTTTAAAGCCTCCAACTTTAAAGACCACGGCCATAACCCGGATGAGTGTGATTTTATTGTGTGTTGGGAAAACGATTGGCCAGATTGCCCTTTAACCATTATTGAATTGAAGTCAGAAATTATGAAACTACCTTCAAGGTAAAGGAAACATCATGGCCAAACTCGCATCCGTCATTACCCTCTATACCGAATTGGAGAAGGTCTTGCCCTATCCCCAGTTGTTTCCGGTGTTTCTCTTAATTTGCGAGCGGGAACCCATCCCGCTAAGCGAGATCAACCAAACGCTGGGCATGGAGCAATTCCAGGTCTCCCGGCATGTCTCCGCCCTGGGAAAAACCTACAAAAGCAACCGGCAACGTTTTCCGGGGCCGGATCTGGTCTATACCCAGGAAGACCCCGACAACCGCACCCGCAAGATCGCTTGCCTTACCAAGAAGGGGCAAAAGCTCCGGGACAAGGCCCTTGAAATCCTGAAAGGAAACCGTCATGGAACATCCAAAGCCAAACCAAAAGCCTAAACGGGTGGCGCTGTACGTGCGCGTCTCCACCGACGGCCAGACCGTGGAAAACCAACTCATGGAGCTTCACGCCATCGCCCGGCGGATGGGCTGGGAGGTGGTTCACATCTTCAAGGACGAGGGCATCAGCGGGGCCAAGGGACGGGACAAGCGTCCCGGCTTTAACGCCCTGAACAAAGCCGTCATTCGCAAAGATATTGACCTGGTGGCCGCCTGGTCCGTGGATCGTTTGGGCCGATCCCTGCAAGATCTGGTGGGCTTTTTATCCGAGCTTCATGCCAAAGACATCGGGCTGTACCTGCATCAGCAAGGCTTGGATACCACCACGCCGGGCGGAAAAGCCATGTTCCAGATGATGGGCGTGTTTGCCGAATTTGAGCGGGCCTTGATCCAGGAACGGGTGAAAGCCGGACTGGAACGGGCCAAGACCCAGGGCAAGCCCTTGGGCCGTCCCAGGGTGGGACGTGACATCGAGCAAGCCATTTATCAGGCCCGGCAACACGGCAAGGGCATCCGCAAGATTGCCCAAGAACTGGGGATCGGCGTGGGCACCGTCATGCGGGTGCTTAAAGAGGCGTCTTGAGGCCGCTTCCTCCCCAAATTTTTTTATTTCGCGTCTCTGTGAGATAGGGTGAACCCATAAAAATCGCCTGTTTTTAGGCCAAAGCCCATATAAAAACGCCAGAAATACCACTGTATAGGCGTTTCAACCCATTAAAACCTGGGAATAATATATATAAAGGCAATATAGCCTCCGCTATTGACGAGTTAACAATCCCAGAGGGTTTTGCCGATGAAAGATTTGAAAGCGGCACAACGCCACTACCGGATGCTCAACCGGATGAAGGGTTGCGAGGTCATGGGGTGCTCCAAGACCCGCAAGGCGTCCTCCCAGTATTGCGCCAACCATGCCCGGCGCACTCATGCTTACGGCCACCCCAACGGAAGGCCCGTCACCAACAAGGAACTCAAGCCCTACCGGGAGCTAGCCAACCGCTTCCTGGAGGAGCACCGGGAGCACAAGGCCACCCAAACCGCCGTTGCTATTGTGGATACCCTGATTGATAAGTGCTATCTGCTTCAGCAATATCCCGATGACCCCATCCTGCGCGAACTGCTCCGGCTTTACAACGGCGGGGCCACGGGACGGGAGGTCTTGGAACGGCTCTGCGCCGTCTGGCTCTATGCTTACTACCATCCCCGCTGGCTCCCGGATGACATCCGGCTGACCTTTGCCTTGTCCCGCGCCATGCTCCAAACCAAGCCCCAAGCTATCAAAAGCGTGTCCTACCGGGGAGGCCGGGAGCGGCGAACCTACCAAAAGCCGGGTGCCGTGGTGCATATGGAACTGGGCCAACTCCTCCGGGACAAGCTGGGGATTTTCTTTATCAATATGATAAAAGCCCTGGAAGCCAAAGAGGAACAAGCCCGCCAGGAAAAACAGGCCCTGGCCGAACCCTTTACCGACAACCCATCAGAGTAATGGAGGCTCAGCCCATGCCCCATTACAACAAGAAACAGCAAAAGGTTCGCTATCAAACCGTTTTGGACTTGGCTCGTGCCGTTGTCACGGAAAAAGATTTAATCACAGACAAGTACGGCCATACCTACCAGTACAACGGGCAGTTTTGGGAACCTATCAAGGACCGGCGGTTGAGTGAATGGTGCACCCGCTATCAGTACAGGGTATTTGATAGTAGTTATGGCTATACCACGATGGAGATGGTTAATTTGGTTCGGGACTTGGCACGAGAACGCCTGGGGAAGATGCTGAAACTAAGGGGCGAGGTTGAAATCCCCTGGGGAAACATTAGTGAAGCAGAAGTGCCCTTCAGCAACGGGGTCTACAATTGCATAACCCGCAACTTCCGTTTGCACCGGCGGGAGGATTTTCTCGAAACCGTCTGGGCCGTGGATTATAACCCCAATACCAAGTGTCCCAAATGGAACCGTTATTTGAAAGACTGTTTTGGCAGTCAGCCGGATTACAAGCAGATTGTGGCTGTTGTCGAGAAGTTCCTCGGCTACACTCTCATCCAACAAGCCCCCTACAAGAAGGCGTTATTCTGCTACGGGGAATCAAACACAGGCAAAACAGTCCTGGAAAAGGTCATGGCGGGATTGGTCGGTAAGGAGAACGTTTGTCATATCCCCATCGACAAGATGAACAATCCCCGGATTGTCGCACCCATACATGGCAAAGCCGTCAACCTGATGAGCGAGTTGAAGTTTGATACCATTATGGCTGATTCCGGCTTCAAGCAATTGGTGTCTACCGGCGAGTCCATCCAGATTGATCCCAAATACAAAGATCCCTTCCCCTATGTCCCCTTTTGCAAGCATGTGGTTTTCACCAACGAGAAGCCCAACATCCAGGATCACGGCCAAGCGGTCTTTAATCGGTTGATTGTGATCGAGTTTCCAAACGTCATCCCAACCGAGAAGCAAGACCCCGGCCTTTCCCAGAAGCTTGAAACCGAACTGGAGGGGATTGCCCTGAAGGCGCTCAAGGGCCTGCGGCGTCTGACATATAACAAAGGGCGCTTTACGATGCCTCCGTCGGTTGAGAAAGCCCTGGCCAGCTACCAGCAAGAAACCAACCCAATGTATGAGTTCCTGAAGGAATGCTTCCTAAGCAAGCCTCAAGGCATGACGCTAATGGCCGACGTAAGAGAAGCCTTCTGGCAATACTTCCCCAGAGCAAAATATTGGTCCCCCAAGAAGATCACCCAGTTGCTAAAAGCGGCTGGTTGCGAAATCGCCGAAACTTCCCACAAAGGAGAGAAGGGCAAATACCTCTTGGGCTATCAACTTAAAAAGCGCTATCAGCACCCAAACAGCCGTCCTGAGTTGGACGACACAAGTGAAGGCGGGGAAGCCGAAACTTCAGACTTTTAGAAACAGTCTGTTTCAGGACTTTAAAGAGACATTTTGCCAAGAAAAGGCGTTTGATTTGAGAAAAGACTAAAATACGTAAAACCACTGCCATTACAGTATATCAGGCATAATCTTGGTTTAATCAGTTCTGGAAACACAGGTGTAGCAATAGGTTCAAGCTTATCCAGTCTATCTATATAGATGTCTCTAATAAAGTGCTGAAACCGCTGAAGCTTACCCATACTTATTTTCAGGGTTTTTCTTGTAGGTGTCCCAATGTTCCGTTGTCTTTTGCTGATTCATCGTACGGCCTTTAAACCGGAGAATGAGAAACGTTTCCACCCGATTAGCGGCACCCCGGCTTTCACTTACATGCCATGCAGCTTTCAATCTATCCGGATCGCGTCCTGCCTCTGAAAACAGTTTCTTGGCAATGGGATGGCCGTAATTCACTCGGTCTTGCAGATTGTTTGCTGCACCAATGTATTTGACAACATTGTCAATCTTGAAGATATACACGCCCGGCTCTTTTGGAGGTTTCGCCTCATCCAACGGCAAAGCTTCCGTAAAGCTGTAGGGGCCAATCTTGGTAGTTTGTTTTACCTCTTTGGAGGTTTCCACTGGTTCTATTCCTTATGTTCATGCTAACCAGACCCCCACCAATCAAGCCTTGACTGGTAAAGAGGCCATTCCCAGCGTATATTATTTGTTTTAAAAACCATAGAGAATAAAATTTATGATTTTGTAAACCTCTTGAGCAGCAAGGGTTTTAGCTGCTATATAACCTTAAACCTTCTTTACAAAGTACAGCGAGACTATTTGCCAAGCACAACAAATCCTCCATCCTGTATGTCTTTCTTCAAGCGTTTCCAGGGGGGTTGAGGACCATCCGACCAAACCAAAACCATCCAGATATTGTTACGGACAGCCCCCAATCCTTAAAACACTTTTGTAGAAAGACAGATGGGTTGCGAAGGACTGATTCATGCCTACAATACCCAGAATCAGCCAAAATCAAACCTCTGAAAGGGTTTCAGAGTCATTCGCCATGGCGGAAACCTCCCCGCCTGATATTGGAGAAAACCAGCGTTTCAGGTAGCATGGGGAGGTTTCATTTTTTAGGGTTACAAGTGTTACCTAAAATGGCACACTTTACATTTTGAAGAATAAAAGCCGATAGTGGGACTCGAACCCACGACCTACGGTTTACGAAACCGTTGCTCTACCGACTGAGCTACATCGGCGGGGTGCCCTCATTTATATCCTAAAATATGCTCACCTTTCAAGCGTCATTCTCAAAGGAACGACGAAAACCCATTCCGGCCAGGCCATGAGGCGCTTCCTGCCCATCATGCGGCAGGCCAATTGCGGTCACCCCATGCTTCCGCTATGGTGAATGACCATAAAACGGATTTTCTGTCATGGGCAACCAACCGATATCCTCCGCACTACAACCAAGCCCAGCGCTCCAGGCTATGCTTAAGACCCTGTCCGGACGGCGTTTCTTTAAGCTGATCGGCGGTGGCAGCCTGACAGAAGCTGACAAACTGGTCGCCATCGCCCAAGTCTACAGCCTGAGCGGCGCTGACTGTATTGATGTTGCACCGGAACCCAGTGTGGTTCAGTCAGTTAGCCAAATGCTGCACGCATTGCCGATCCAACCGCCAGTTTTGATGGTTAGCATTCCGCTGGACCCGGACCCTCACTTCCAGAAAATCGACTTGGATGAACCCGCCTGCACCGGCTGCGGGGCCTGCCTGCCGGTCTGCCCAACCGAAGCGCTCAGTTTGCCCGGCCCGCTGACAATTTCCCAATCGCTCTGCTACGGTTGCGGCCGCTGTGTGCCAAC
>DATNQC010000082.1:0-3713 GCA_036702885.1 Oculatellaceae cyanobacterium
AGTGGGAGGTTTCCATCAGATACAGCCCCCCGCCCGGATCTGCCGCGGAGGGCGACGGAATGGACTTGGAGACAATGCCCCGGATCTTTTCCTCGTTGTTCATGGTAATGATGATTTGATAGGCGGCCTGCCCCGCAAAGACTTTCCCCCAGTGGTTGGCCATCAGTCGGGTGGGAATGTTCACGGTGCGGGTGAAGAGGCGGTTCAGGGACGGGGTGATGAGCGCAATCAGCCAGCCGATGATGGCGGGGATGATGACAAGTAGCGCAAACCAACCGCTATAGTATGCCACAGGGCGATCCGAAAGCTGTTGCAGGTAGCTGTAGCCAAACAGCAGGCATAGAAACAGACTGAGCAGGTTGTAGACGATCATCAATGCCAGGGCGCGCTTTAGGGAGACACTGCCCAGCAGCAGCGAAACGACTTCCTGAAAGATAAAGCCTGGCACCAGTAATGAGGAAAGATACAGCAACGTCTCCACCTGGAACAGCCGGTCGAAGATTTGCAACCGGTTGAGCACTTGAAGGTTATCCAGACTTTTCAGGCTGTTGAGGTTTGTCATGTACTGAATATCCCGCAATTGTCCCAGTTGGTTCAAAGCGTTCATGCGATCCAGCAGGCCCAATTGGTTCAGGTGCTTAATCTGCTGCAAGTCCTTCATTTGTTCAAGAAGGGCGAGTTTATCCAGGTTCTGAAGGTGATCCATGTGTTGCAGGTCGGTCAGCTTGTCCAGATTTTGAAGCTGATCCATATGCTGCAAGTCTTGCAACTTGTCCATATTCTGGAGTTGATCCAGATGCTGCATTTCCCGTAGCTCCTGGAGCTTATCCAGGTTCTGGAGCTGGTTCATGTTCCGCATTTCTTGCAGCTTGTCCAGGTTTTGAAGCTGGTCCATGTGCTGCATCTGGCGGAGTTCCTGAAGGTTGTCGAGTTTATCCAAGCCAAGGAAAGCCATACGACGGGACTCCTCCTTATATAAGATGGACGCTTTACTATAGCAGGCCTGTCAAAAAAGTGAATTGTCCAGGCAGCTACAAGAGCTTCCCGGAACCCCTTCCCTCCTTCCTTATATATGTGTCATCTTTAATAAATAAATCGTCCGGCATGTCTTTGGGCTGTCTGAAAAATATCGACATTGTATGACTTAAAGTATGTACATAGGCTTATCCAACAGAACGGTGAGATCGGGTGATCCCATGTAACGGATGATTTCAGAAATTTTTTTAGAAAAAGCGAGTGCTGCCGGGAATAGTTCCACTCTTTTTTCCAGTGAATCCAGTAACCGGGACAGTTGGCGGAAAGGCGCTCTGCTCTTGATAAACGACAACTGGATATGACTCAACCGTATCGGGTCTGAGGGAGCTATAATGGGGAAACTCAGTTTCCTACATCTGTAGAAGTTAGATATAGCAAGAAAAGAAGTACTTGCCTTTGCTGAAACAATGCTTATAATAGGTGTGTACTTAAATCTGAGGAGTTGTTTTTCGCATGAACAAAGAAGAATTGGTACAAGAGGTCGCTAAAAAGACGAAAGTTTCTCAAAAGCAAGTTGACGAAACGTTGGCTGCCATTGTAGATACTATCGTTAAGACCGTTGCTAAAGGTAAGAAAGTTACTCTGATTGGTTTCGGTACTTTCGAACCCCGCAAACGGGCTGCTCGCACCGGCCGCAACCCGCAAACCGGTAAAGAGCTCAAAATCCCGGCAAAAACCGTTCCGGCTTTCTCCGCTGGTAAGAAATTCAAAGAACTCGTTGCTAAAAAGTAGTCAACGTTTTTTGAGTTCCTCCGCAAAGGCCCTCTTGCAAAAGGGGGCTTTTTGCATTGGAAAAATTGTTTCAAAGCGGCTTTCGATGACGAAAGCCCTGCACAAGAATGGGGTGAACTTGAGAGGAGTGTTTTAGCCAAAAAAAGACGCAACAAGCAATTGCGGCCATGGCCGTTTGAAATGCATTACGTCTATCAAAGCGGATCGAATTAAACCGCGCCAATGGCGGCAATTTGCGCTTGCATAGCTTCGAATTCACCGGGGGCGAAAGAAAGCAGCTCAATCTCGTAACCGTCCGGATCTTCGATAAATGCCATTTGTCCGCCATCACGCCGACCGGAGGGTTCTTCCGTGATTTTGACGCCGTCTTTCCGCATTGTTTCCAGGGTTTCTTCCATATTCTCCACGCGAAATGCCAGGTGGAAAATATCTTCATCCAGCTTGAAGTCTGGGTCCCAGGGCAGATAAGCCAGTTCCAGTTCGGTAGGGGAGCCAGGCATGGTCATAAAGGCCAACTGGCTGCCGCGGGGTGATGTTTTACGATCGCGACAGACCATATTGAAATACTTGGAATAAAAGGCAATCGACCGCTCCAGATCGCGGACCTTTAAACGGGTATGCAGAAACATAACGCCTCCAGAGTGCTTGAAAAGACGCTCACGCCTCCATACTAGCAGCTTTGCGCTGTCCGGCAAATGATCGACCTAAGTTTAAAGATAGAGTTTGTTAGGGTTTTCCGGTTCCCAGCGCCTGTTTCAACTGCCTGGTGGCCAGGGCCATGGCGGCATGGGCGGCTTGAGTCTCCGCCAGCGCGTTCAGCATGACAAAGTCATGAATGATTCCCTGGCAACGAACCGCCATCGTCGGCACGCCGGCGTCCATGAGCTTGTGCGCGTAAGCCTCGCCTTCATCGCGCAATACATCGCATTCACCGGTAATAATCAGGGCGGGCGGCAAGCCTTGAAGCTGCGTGATGGACGCATTCAGCGGGGATGCCGTGATTTGTTCGCGGGCGCTTTCATCCGGTAAATAGGCGTTCCAGAACCATTCCATCGCCTTGCGGCTCAGCCAGTAGCCTTCGGCAAATTGCTTGTAGGAATCGGTGTCAAAATTGGCTGCGGTCACCGGGTAGAACAAAACCTGATAGTCAATTTCCGGCCCGCCGCGCTCCTTGGCAAGCAGGGTGACGGCGATGGCCATGTTGCCGCCCACACTGTCGCCCACAATCGCCAGTCGGCTGGTATCCAGATTCAACTGCGCTCCGTTTTCCGAAATGTAGACGAGCGTTTCGTAGACTTCTTCAATTGCCACCGGAAATTGCGCCTCCGGGGAGCGGTGAAAGTCTACATACACCAGCGCGCATTGAGCGCCGATGACGATTTCCCGCATCAAACGGTCATGCGTGCGCCAATCGCCCAGAATCCAACCAGCTCCGTGACAGAATAGAACGGCTGGCAGTTTTTCCTTGCGACCGGCGGGCTTGAAAATGCGGATATCCACGGTGCCTTGCGGGCCGCCGGGAATGGTGCGCTCTTCAACGTCCACTGGCAGAGCCGGCCCGCCTTCCTGAATTTTGACCAGTACGTCCCGCGCCTGTTCCGGGGACAGTGTGTAGATGGGGGGTGCGCCCAGCTTTTCCAGGTCATCCAGAAATTTTTGCGCAATGGGTTCCAAAATGGGTTTGGTGAGTTTCATGAGCGCATACGCCTCCATTGATTCCCTGCTGAGGTTAGGCTAGCAGAATTCACAAGGAAAGGGATTGCCTGACCTGGCTATTTGCGATGGGTGGCGCGTATAATCAGGCGCTCTTGGGAAGTTCGCTTGGTAAACATCGCATTTGTTGGATTTATGAGGACATTGGAATGAAGCCGTTTTTATTCGTAGTGAGCGCTTTTTAGCTTTTTGGGGAATAGTAAGCGTGTTAAAAATGCGCACAATGGGTATAA